>JBCDFX010000338.1:0-4938 GCA_039177155.1 Cyanobacteria bacterium P01_H01_bin.119 | reverse complement strand
CCAAACGGCGATCGCCCAAAGCCTGTCGCCAGTTTTCAAGCACCCGGCTGGGGGCGTCCGCCTGGAGCGGACGAGTTTCAGCGATCGCCCCAAATATCACGCCGCAAAAAATTAAATAGGCCAGCCCCTTACCCACAAACAGAGCCGGATAGCTGCCGTTCAGGGCAATATACTGCCCAGCAATCAGCGCCCCAACCCCCAGCCCCAGATTATCCGCCAGTCGGGTTAGCGCCAGGGCTTCGGCCCGCTGCTCGGCAGCAGTCAAGTCAGCGATCGCCGCCAAAGTCGCAGGCCAGTAAAAGCTAATCCCCAGCCCCAGCAGCAGGTTGCCAACCACCAGCAGACTAAACGTTTGGGCAAAGGCTAAAACAAAACTGCCTAAGGCCGCGATCGCCGCCGCCAGCAGCAATGTGCGTCTCCGGCCTAGGCGGGGCGACTCCACCGCATTGCCGGCCCAAAAGCGGCCCAAAAGCCCCGCAAACCCACCGCTGCCAAAGGCCAAACCCACCTGGGTAGCTGAAAACCCCAGCACCGTGACGAAATAAATTGAGCCGTAGACCAAAGTCACGCCCTGGCCAATAAACAGCAGCAGTTGCCCCGCCGATAAAATCCAAACCTCTCGTCTGAGTTCGGGGAGCCAAGCGGCAATAGCGCCAGCACGATTGAAAATCATCTACCCATTAAGAAACCCACTGGCCGTAAACACAACCAGTGGGTATTGTACATCCGGCCAGGTTAAGGCGACTGGGGCTGACCGCACTGCAGGACGCGCAGCGTTGCCGTTGCCGCATAGTTCCGCAGGGCCGGAGCATCCGGCACAAATGCCGATCCCGACTCGTTTAAGGGCGTCGCCACACCGCAGTAGCTCGACATTTGAGCAATCAACGACTGTCCCCAGTGGCCCTGGGTATCGCTAAAGGTCGTTGGGGTTTCATTAGAGGGCAGGGTTTCGGTTAACCCCAAAGCCCGGCGCTCATACTCAGCAGCACGCCGTAAAATCGCCATCAGCTCTACCCGAGAGACGCTAGTACCAGGACGAAACGTACCCGTTTGGTCGCCGCTGACAATGCCGACGGATTTGGCAAATTGAATCTTAGCGGCGCTCCAGCGGTTAGCCGATACATCGGGGAATGGACTGGCGCTGACGCTAGTGGGAATCTGTAAATCCGCATCCGGCAGCTTAATCGCTAGAGCGTCTAGCACCATGGAAACCGCCTGTTCGCGGGTCAGCGGTGACCTCGGCTGGAAGGTGCTGTCCGGAAATCCAGAAATAAAGCCCAGTTCTGCCGCATCAACAATTTCCTGAGCATAGATATCGCCGCTGATATCAGAAAAAGCAAGGGTATCGGGCGGCGTGGTATCCGGTGGGGTCGTGGGCGGATTGGGGTTAACCGCCACTGGCGTATCGCTCCCGGATAGCACCTGAGCCAGAGTCGCATCATTAGTGAAATAGTAATGCCCCAGCGTACTGCCCTCGAAGGTGCGCTTGGTAATCCGCCAGCCAGGAGACAGTTGGATACGGGTAAAGCCAGTTTCGCTTTCGCCGCCAGTGCTGCCGATGGTAAAAGCGCCTTCAAACGGAGAGATGCCCCGCAGCAGCAAGTTGCCATCGCTGGTTTCGACAATTCTTAGGCTATACCGGCTGCCCAAATCTTCATCGTCAATGCGGATAGAGTAGCCGTTGGTGTCGGCGGCTCGGCTACAAATGCCCGCAAAATCAAAATTAAGCAAGAGTGGATCGACCGCTATCGGCGTATTGCCGGATTCGCTCCAGCACTGCTGCTCGTTGGTAATCTGCTCATAAACATACAGGCGATAGGGCACCAGCCCAGACCCCTGAGCGATCAGCGGAATAACGGACTCCTGACTGATTTCGAGTTTGCCAAAATCTTGAGCTAAGGCAGAACCCATCCCCCCTAGCAAACCCAAGGTGGTGGCGGCAAGGGTGGCAGCTTTGAGCCGAATGGATGGTGTGAACATAATAATTAGTGCTTCCTAGAGCGATTGAATGGGGAAAATAACAGTGTGGACAGCCCCAAGGCGTGCATCCTGAGTCTTGGTATACCAAAAGTCCAGTAATGCAATATACCGCTTTTTGGCGGACAGGCAATCGGCCCGCCGTTGCAGAGTATTGCAGGGCTGATGACGGTTCGAGGGGCAGCTCCTCCCGCAAGACATACGGAAAGTTTTAAAGCTTGCCCGGCGCAACCTAGAGCATGTTTGCCGATTGAGGCTTTTGGAGGCCAAACAGACAAACCGCGATCGCGCTTCTACCGCCGAGTCATTAGCATTGCCAGGCTGGGAGATAATTTGACACGATAGGGAGCGATGGCTAATGCTCAAATGACACATCGGTGCTTGAACAACACATCGGTGCTCAAATGACACATTAGTGCTCAAGGCTCAAATCGGGGCAAATTAACGTCCCCCTACCAGCTAGCGCTGTTGGGCCAGTGCTGTTGGGTTATGAGTTATTAGATGAAAGCAGTGCAGTCACAGTGCCCGGCAGAGTGCCAGGTTTAAAACTGGCTCGCTCAAGCCGTCAGGATGTGGCCGTCAGCAAAAACTTCAAGCAAAAAGGACAAGGGTTATGGCTATTGCAAAGCAGTTCTGGGGGGCGATCGGGTGTGCATTACTTTTATCAGCAGCGCCACATCGCCCCAGCCAGGCTGCCGACAGCGGCGACGTGCGGCGGTTTTTACAAACCCTGGAGTGCCGAGGCTGTGACCTTTCGGGGGCAGATTTTAGACGGCTAGATCTCTCAGGCGCTCAGCTTGCAGGAGCCAACTTGGAAGGCACCAACTTTCACCGGGCCCGCCTCGAAAATGTCGATTTCGGCGGGGCCAATCTGCGGCGAGCCAATTTGTCTTACGCTATTGTGCGCTCATCTAGCCTTAACTCGGCTGACCTACGGGATGCAATTTTGTTTGCTGCCGATTTTAGCAATTCGTCAATGCGCGACGTCAATCTCCAGGGCGCTGAGATTGAGGAAACCCTGTTTGTGGGCGCAGTGATGTTGCGGGCCGATATGCGGCAAGCCATGGTGGTCAGCACAGATTTTTCCGGTGCCGTGCTCTGCGGTGCGATTCGCACGGGCGGCTGGGAGTACCGGCACGACTGCGCCGACGCGGAAGATTTGACCTTTGACGAATAAGCGTTGGCGACGCTTGTCGCATCGTTTAGCGCGCGCAATCAGCCCAAGGAATTGGCCCAAAACATTTAAGAGATCAGGCTTTACGCAAAAGCCTCCCTATCATCACCAAATTTTGGGGAGTTTGAATCCGATCTCCCTACATTTAGAAATTAAGAGGTCAAAATCGGATTCAACTGCTTCAGTCCTAGAGATTGATAAGGCAGAGATTAATAAGACGATTGATAAACTGCCCACGGTCATATCTAACTTAGGGTAGGTCGGTATACCCGGTTTCGCTTAAGAAAGAAGATAGCTCGGCAAAAAACTGATCGCGATCGCCCCGCCGGTAGACCGCCCGTACCCGCTGCCAACCGTCTGCTTCCTGACCCAGCAGATATTTATCGGCCAGATAAGCGGCTAAAATCGCCTGCTCGTACTCCTGGTAAATGTAGGCCGTGTCGTCGGTGTAGGGCTCATCAAATATTTCGCTATTGCGCAGGCGCTCAAACTCTTGCCAGTGGCGATAGGCGTCGCTGTAGATCAAGTCAGGAAATTCGCGGGTGACATTTTCCATGCTTTGGCCGTCATAGCGCCAGATGGCAATGGGATAGCGCGACACAGCATAGGCGGCAAAGGCGTAGGCAAAGCTGTCATCGCGGGTGGCGAATTCAGGCACGCCGTCAGCGTCCAGATCGCTCAACTGGTAGCCGGCATTGCCCCAAAAGTGGTTTAACACCGTATAGCTCTCGCGTTCGGGGACGTAGCTGTAAATCAAAGAGCTGGTGCAGCAGTGCGCTCCGCCGGAGTAGACATCCAGCAGTATTTCCGGTTCAGCGTCCTGATTAAGGGCAAGCACGTCTAAGGCGAGGGGCCGGCAAAAGCCCGTATCCTCTAAAATTTGCTGGGGCAGAACATCGTCAAAAAGGGTATCACCCTGGCGAGAAATCTGGATCTGGGCGTTTTCCATACAGTAGCGATCGCGATCGTGCTGGGCATCAAAAACGGCGCGTACGTCGCCTGATCGGGCCGTGGCGGGTAGTTCTTCAATGATTTGGGCACTGGCATTAATCCGCTCTGAGAGCATGGCCGCCAGTCCGACGGTGAGTGCGATCGCAGTAGTCATACCAACGGCTGAGCGCTTTGTCATGATGTCTTCCTCTCCTCACTGCGGGCTAATTAGCGGACAAATTTATGGGCCAACTTGCTCTCCATTACAGCGACATTCCCTCTAATTCCGCAGGAGGCAATAGGAATCTTCAAAGATTCTTCCCTGGGGCGGGTCACTCACAACCGCTATATGATGAAACTTAGCTAGAACTGACAGATAGAACTGACCCGGCGGCATTAATGAAGCTCTACCAGTGGCAAGGCTACACCTGCGCCTATGACCGGATCGCGCCGCCAGTTGGGGCCGATAAAGAATCCGGCAGCCCGCCCCTGCTGCTGATTCATCCGATTGGGGTGGGGCTATCGCGGTGGTTTTGGACGCGCTTTATTCAGGCTTGGCACGACTCAGGGCAGCTCAATACCATCTATAACCCTGACCTCCTTGGCTGCGGCGAGAGCGAACTGCCTCGCATCGCCTATTATCCGGAAGATTGGGGCCGGCAGCTTCAGCAGTTTGTTAGCGACGTGATCCAAGAGCCTGTCATCGTTGTGGCTCAGGGAGCGCTGTGTCCGGTGGCCCTATCCTGCGCGGCGCTGTTTCCTGAGCAGGTTAAGGCGATCGCCCTCTCTGGCCCGCCCGCCTGGCGGCTGATGACCAATCCCACCGATCCCGCTCAGCAAAAGCTGGCCTGGAATCT
>JBCDFX010000337.1:0-4969 GCA_039177155.1 Cyanobacteria bacterium P01_H01_bin.119 | reverse complement strand
CCGAAGGCCGCTATCAGAGCGCCTTAGGCTTAAAGCACGACCTAGAGCACTGCTTGACTCAGTGGAACGCAGCAGGAGCTATTGCAGCATTTGAGTTGGGTCAGCAGGATGTATGCGATCGCTTCCTCATTCCCGAAAGACTCTATGGCCGCGAAGCCGAGGTACAAATCCTACTGGATGCTTTTGACCAGGTGGCGGCAGGCGCATCTGAGCTAATGCTGGTGGCTGGTTTCTCCGGCATTGGCAAAACTGCCGTGGTTAATGAAGTGCATAAGCCTATTGTCAGACAGCGCGGCTATTTCATTAAAGGTAAGTTTGACCAGTTTAACCGCAATATTCCCCTATCTGCTTTTGTCCAAGCTCTACGAGATTTGATGGGGCAACTGCTAAGTGAAAGTTATGCCCAACTGCAGCAGTGGAAACATAAAATTCTCGGGGCGATAGGAACAAATGGACAAATTATTATCGAAGTTATCCCGGAATTAGAAATTATCATTGGACAGCAGCCGCCTGTGCCAAAATTGTCTGGAAGCGCTGCCCAAAACCGCTTCACGCTGCTTTTGAAAAAATTCATCCAGATATTTACCATCGAAGATCATCCTCTGGTTATTTTTCTGGATGATTTGCAATGGGCAGATTCAGCTTCATTAGGCTTAATGGAACAAATGATGGATGCTGCATCTAGCACCTATTTATTAATCATAGGAGCCTATCGGGATAATGAAGTTTTTCCAGCGCATCCACTGATGCTAACGCTAGATGCAATCAGAGAAATAACTTCAAGTATCAATACCATTACTTTAGCGCCTCTGTCTAAGAAAAATATTGATCATCTAGTCGCAGATACCCTCGACTGTGATGAAATTGTGATCCAGCCGTTGGCAGAATTGGTGTACCAGCAAGCCAAAGGTAATCCATTCTTCACCACTCAGCTTTTATCGGGCCTACATGAGGAAAACCTGATTAACTTTGATAGTGCATTGGGATATTGGGAATGTGATATTGCCCAAGTGCAACAATGGATGCTGACCGATGATGTTGTAGCCTTTATGGCGCAACGCCTCCAGAAACTGCCCGTTAGCACCCAAGAGATACTTAAATTAGCAGCCTGCGTCGGCAATCAGTTTAATTTAGCCAACTTAGCCATTATTTCAGAACAATCTTCTACCCGTGTAGCCACCGTATTATGGAAGGCCCTACAGATCGGATTAGTCCTGCCAAATAGCCAGATTTATAAGTTCTTTCAGGGCGACGTAAAAGAACCAGTCAACCCTAATGGCTCAGTCGATTTAACCTATCGCTTCTTACACGATCGAGTTCAGCAAGCAGCATATTCTCTCATCCCAGACAATCAAAAACAGGCAACTCATTTAAAGATTGGGCGCTTATTATTAAAAGATAGTAGCGAGTCCAATCTTGAAGAAAATCTATTTGATATCGTCAATCATTTAAATATTGGACAGACGCTGATCACTTTACCGAGTCAGCGAAGTGAACTGGCCCAGCTAAACCTAATGTCCGGACAAAAGGCTAAATCAGCCACGGCCTATAGTTCTGCGATCGCCTACTTAACCCAAGGAATTGAACTCTTAGAGAAAAATCACTGGAACTCGCAGTATGATCTGTCCCTCACGCTACATGAAGCGACTGCCGAGGCAACTTACTTAAGTGGTGCCTTTAAACAGCTAGATACCATTGTTGACAGTACCTTAGCCTCTGCCAAAACCCTACTCGATAAAATCGCAATTTATGAGACCAAGATTCAGGCTCATATGGCACAAAATCAGCTGGAAGATGCGATTAAAACCGGACTTTATGTGCTAATGCAACTGGGTATTGAGCTGCCACAAACGCCAAACGATGTTCAGGTCTTACTGGGGTTTGCCAAGACCAAACTACTTCTGCAGGGCAAAACTCCCAAAGATTTGGCTAATCTGCCAACCATGACCCTGCCCAAAAAGCTGGCGGCAATGCGGATTCTTTCAAGCATGATCTCTGCATCGTTTAGCGGCTCACCAAAACTGCTGCCGCTGGTCACTTTTCAACAAGTTTGCTTGTCTATCAGGTATGGCAATATGCCCTTATCGGCTTTTGCATACGCCTGGTACGGCGCAATTCTGTGTGGTGTTTTTACAGATATCGACACAGGCTACGAATTTGGACAGTTGGCGCTGCAGGTACTAGATAACTTTAATGCTAAAGATCTTCGTTGCCGGACAGGCTTTACGGTCAATTCATTTATCAACCCCTGGAAACAAGATCTCTCGCTGACGTTGCCCGGACTCCGAGAGGCTTATCAAAGTGGAATCGAGACAGGCGACCTAGAATATGCAGCCTGGTCAGCTTTATTTCAGGGCATGCATTTGTATTGGCATGGAGATGAACTTTCAAACTTATCCTCGGTTCTTCAGTATTACAACGAGGTCGTTAGCCAATGGAAACAGACTAATGCGCTGGTCTACAATCAAACCTACTGTCAAGCCGTATTAAATCTAGCTGGCGACAATTCTAATCCCAGCATTCTTGACGGCCCGTACTATTCTGAAACAGAGGATCTACCGGTACAGCTCGCAGCAGGCGATCGCACGGGTCTCTTCTTATCTTATCTTCAGCAGTTGCAGCTTCGCTATTTATTTGGTGAGGTGTCTGATGCGGTGGAAACGGCCAACTATGCTAAACAATACGAAGACGCTGGAACCGCACTCTTTCTAAATATCCCTCTGTATTTATACGACTCCTTAACGCAGCTGGCTACTTACGCTAAAGCGACCCCAACCGAGCGCCGACGCCTGCTTCGTAGGGTCACAAAAAATCAGCAAAAACTCAAAAAATGGACACACTTTGCACCAGTAAACTGTCTGCATAGCTGGTACTTAGTGGAAGCCGAAAAATGCCGGGTGCTCAACCAAATCACCAGGGCCATTGATTATTATGACTGCGCGATCGCCGGCGCTAAGACCAGCGCCTATCAGCAAGAAGAAGCTCTTGCTAACGAACTTGCGGCCAAGTTTTATCTAGGCTGGGGTAAAGAAAAAGTAGCGGCAAGCTATCTGCAAGCTGCTTACTGTTGCTACGCCAAGTGGGGTGCCCAGGCCAAGCTGACAGATCTAAAAACCCGCTATCCTGAGTTGCTGTCACCCATGTTGCAACAACAAGGCCCTTCCCTGTCTGCAACAGAAACGCTGTTTGCCGCACCCACTTCAATCACTCAGGCTGCGAGCACCCAGGGTTCCTCCTCCAGCAGCACCAGTCTTTCTGCCTCCCTCGATCTGGCAACTGTATTAAAAGCCTCCCAAACCCTCTCCAGCGAAATTGAACTCGATAAGCTCCTGGCAACCCTGCTGCAAACCGTGCTCAAAAGTGCCGGCGCTGATCGGGCTGCACTGCTAATGATTAACGACGGCCAGTGGATCGTTGAGGCCGTTGCCACTGTCCATCAGCCAGCCCAGGTGCAGTCCGCGCCGCTCTCAAGTCGAGCCGATATCCCTCAAACCTTAATTCACACGGTTAGACACAGCTTAGAACCGCTGGTAATTGGGGATGCAACCACCTACCCCCCACTGGCAGCAGATGCTTATGTTCTACGGCAGCAGCCCAAAAGCCTGTTATGCACCCCAATTTTGCACCAGGGTAAACTGATTGCCCTTCTTTATTTAGAAAATCGGCTAGCTGCCGAAGCCTTTACCAGCGATCGCGTCGAGCTCTTAAATTTCCTCTGTGCCCAAGCGGCCATTTCCCTAGAAAATGCCCGGCTCTATCAACAAGAACAAGAGAAGTCTATCCGCCTGGCAGAATCAGAAAAAAGGCTACAGCTTTTAATTCAGCAAACGCCCATTGCGGTACTCGAATGGAATCAAGCCTTTGAATGTCAGTTTTGGAATCCATCTGCAGAAAAAATGTTTGGCTACCGAGCATCAGAAATTATTGGTTGTCATCTGAGTTGTTTGATTCCTGAAGAGCATCATCCCTACGTTGATGATGTGGTTGATCAAATTCTGGCTCAGCGAGGTGGTTCTCACGCAATTAACGAAAACCTGACTAAAGATGGTCAGCGCATTACCTGTGAGTGGTTCAACGCGCCTACGTTTAATGCACAGGGAGAGGTTTGCGGCGGCATATCGATGACGTTGGATATTAGCGATCGCAAAGCCGCTGAAGCCGCGTTGGTTGAAAGTGAGCGCTACCATCGCAGGCTATTTGAAAATTCTTCCATTGGCTTACTGCTGTGTCAGATGGATGGGCAATTTGTCTATGCCAATACCGCCTATGCCGATATCCTCGGGCGCACCATCGCCGAACTGCCGGCATTAAGTTATTGGGATGTAACACCGCAAAAATATGCAGCGCATGAGCAGCAGCAGTTGTACAGCCTGCAAACAACCGGGCGCTATGGCCCCTACGAAAAAGAGTACATCCACAAAGATGGTCGTCTGATTCCGGTTCGACTCTCTGGGGTTTTAGTAGAGCGCCATGGCGAGCAGTTTATCTGGTCCAGCATTGAAGATATCAGCGATCGCAAAGCAGCAGAAGCCACCATCTTGCAGAAATCTCAAGCGTTGGAAGCCGCCCTGTCAGAGCTACAAAATGCCCAACTGCAAATGGTGCAGAATGAAAAAATGGCCTCCCTTGGCAACCTAGTCGCCGGGGTCGCCCACGAAATTAACAACCCCATTGGCTTCCTCAACGGCAGCATCAGCAACGGCAAAGCGTACATGCAAGATTTGCTAGAACATTTGGCCCTATATCAGCAGCACTATCCCAATCCAGGCGATGCCATTCTAGAAAACGCCGACGAAATCGACCTCGACTTTCTCTCAGAAGACTTGCCCAAGCTGCTTGATTCGATGAAAGGCGCAACCGATCGCATCAAAGGCATCAGCACCAGTTTGCGCACCTTCTCCCGCGCCGATACCGACCATAAAGTCAGCGCCAATCTGCACGACGGTCTCAACAGCACCCTGCTGATTTT
>JBCDFX010000336.1:0-4975 GCA_039177155.1 Cyanobacteria bacterium P01_H01_bin.119 | reverse complement strand
CGATAGCGAAAAATGGGCAGTCCGTCCGAGATAAATCCCAGCAGCGGCTTCACCGTCCAGGGCGCTATGGCGATGCCGCTCAGCGCGGCGACCTCTGCAGGAGTTAAGCCCAGCTCATCTTTTAGAAAAAAGCTAACCGCTAGCCGCGACAGTCCCAAAATGCCCTGGACAAAATACACCAGCAAAATGGCCGTCAGCTCCAAATTGAGGTGCTGCCCTAGCAAAACCCGCCGCTCTAAAAAGCGCTTGAGGGAGTTTAGCCAAGTTTTAGAAGTGGGCGAAAGAGTCATAAGCAAGCGATCGCAGGCGGTCTATCAACATCGTGCAATAGCACTGTTAAGAAATGTCAACTAGGCCCTATCATAACGCTGTTATCATTGAGGCCGCTAAAAGCGCTGCTGCCTCGCCGCCCGCTCTAACTTCCACAGCACTCAGTTTCAACAGTCTATGGTTGTTTCAGACTCTCCCCAGCCCGTCGCATTTATTACCGGAGCCTCCAGCGGTATCGGTCGCGCGATCGCGCTGCGACTGGCGAAAGAGGGCTATCGCATTGCCATCTGCGCCCGCCGCAAACATCAGCTTCAGCTCCTTCAGCAGGATTTAGAGGCATTGGGGGCTGAGGTGCTCGCTCAGCAGGCCGATCTTCGCAGAGAAGCAGAAATTTTGGACTGTTTTGCCCAGATTCGCAGCACTTGGGGCGGAGTAGACGTAATGGTCAATAACGCTGGCCTGGGGCATCAGGCCAGCCTGATCAGCGGTGAAACCGACGCCTGGCGAGAAATGCTAGAGGTCAACGTGCTGGCGCTCTGCATCTGCACCCGTGAGGCCGTTAAAGACATGCAGATCAACGAAAGCAAGGGCCACGTGATTCATATCAGCTCTATGGCCGGACATCGTATTCCAGCCATCGGCGGTCTGTATTCAGCCAGTAAATTTGCGGTGCGATCGCTCACCGAAGGGCTGCGGCGAGAGCTGCGCGCTGCCCAAAGCCCTATTCGCGTTTCTTCAATTAGTCCAGGCTTTGTCGAAACAGAATTTGCCGAAAAGTACAGTAAAAGTATTGAGCAGGCCAGGCAAACCTACAGCCAGTTTCCCGTGCTCCAGCCCGAAGATATCGCCGACGCCGTAGCCTACGTGCTGAATCAACCTGAGCATGTGCAAATTCACGACATCCTAGTGCGCCCGACCCAGCAGCCTAGCTAGCTTTATGGCTCAATTCTTAAACAGATCGCTGTCAAAGTGTTAACTAACCTAAAGTTGCAAGTTTTGGCCTGCTAGCATGGCAGTAATTTTTTCCCCCTGCTCCCCATGCGCCCCCAATATTTCCACATTAAAGGCGGTCTTCAGATCACAGTTTTAGGCAGTGCTGCATCCCTGGCTCTAGCCTTACCCAGCTTCTCAAACCCGATTACACTCGAAGCCGGCAGCGCCACCCAAGTTACTCAAACAGGCAGCGAATACACCATTATTGGCGGTGATCTCTCCGCCGATGGGCAAAATCTGTTTCACTCCTTTGAAGCCTTCGGCCTCTCCCAAGCCCAAATCGCCAACTTTTTGACTAACCCAGATGTGCAAGCGGTGCTGGAGCGCATTAACGAGGGCAGTGCCTCCCATATTGACGGGCTGCTGCAGGTCACCGGGAGCTCTGCCGACCTGTATTTGATTAATCCCTCTGGCATTTTGTTTGGCCCCCATGCCGCGCTCAATTTGGCTGAGTCATTTACGGCAGTAACCGCCAACGGCAGCACAGATTCACCAGCGGCAGCAGCGATCGCCGTCCCTATCTCAACCCCTTAATCAAGCGCTTATCGTGGGCAACCCTACCCTGTCAGCGGTTTACACAAACAGCGGCGATCGCAGCCCTCAACCCTTGCCCGGCTTGCCCTTTGCTGGAGTGGAAGCCCAGCGCATCGGTGCAATGCTAAGGGTTCAGCCCCTACTGGGAGATCAGGCCACAGAAACGCGGGTACGCCGGTAAATGAGAACCGCCGATGTGATTCATCTGGCCACCCACGGACTGCTGGAATACGGCATTCCTCAGGCTTCAGAAGTGCTAGATGCTCCCGGCGCGATCGCCCTAGCCCCTGACAGGGTCAACGACGGACTGCTAACCGCCGCCGAAATTTCAACCCTGTCCCTACAGGCCAATCTTGTCGTTCTTAGCGCCTGCGATACTGGGCTAGGCGATATTACCGGAGACGGTATGGTAGGGCTGTCGCGATCGCTCATCACCGCCGGTGCTGAGAGCGTTTTGGTCAGTCTGTGGGCAGTGCCCGACCGCGCCACGGCTGCTTTGATGCAGGAATTTTATCGCCAGTGGCAAAGTGGCCTCCAAGGCTCTAGCTCTCCGACAGGCCATGCTGATGACCAAGGCAGACTATCCAGCCCCCAGCAGTTGGGCCGCGTTTACCCTAATTGGCAGCGGCAGTTGAATTGCTTCAAGCTAAAGTGGCTCAAACTAGAATGGCCGAAAATCAAAGTCACTAAAAAATCAAAGTCACTAAGAAGCCAAAGCAACCTCAACCATTTGCTGAAGTTCACCGCTCTGATATAGCTCAATCATAATGTCAGAGCCGCCAACAAACTCGCCGTTGATATAAACCTGGGGAATCGTGGGCCAGTTGGAATACTCTTTGATACTCTGACGAATATCGTAATCATCTAGGACGTCAACGGTTTCGTAAGGTGCGCCCAACATATTCAAAATCTGCACGACATTGTTTGAAAAGCCGCACTGGGGCATTAGTTTATTGCCCTTCATAAACACCATGATTTTGCTGGACTGAACCAAGTTGTCGATACGGGTTTTAACTTCTGGAGTCATAGGTCTATTTTGAGAGTGTGCAAAAGAAATGGATGAACGTCTTAGTTTAAATCAATAAAAATTTGCCAAGTAGCAGTTAGAGTCAAGCCTTTGTTGCCCAAGCTTCCGGGGTGTAAGTCTTGAGCGCCAAAGCGTGAATAGCATTACTTGCCATCGCGTCTTGCACAGCAGCGTAGACGATCTGATGCTGCTGAACCCGCGATCGCCCCGCAAATTCATTGGAAACGACAGTGACCTCATAGTGGTCGCCGCCGCCCGTCAAATCGCGCGCTGCGACCTGAGCATCGGGCAGTCCGGCCTTAATCATTGCTTCAACCTGATCGGGGCTGACCATGCTTTCTCCTCACCACTAACGACAGCCAACAGCACCTTCGGTTACCCGTTCTCAACGCTACAGCATTTCAACGTCGAACCCAAGCGACTCAAAGCTACTGAGTGTCAAGTTGAAGTCTGTAAGCTTAAACAACTGATCCGACAACTGGGCATTATCGCCTAGTGTAGTCAATTGTAGAGAGATTTTGAAGCGGATAACTGAGGCGTTTGGACACTTCTCTGGTCGTTCTTTAGCGTCCCTCAGCGATTGGCCTGGGGAGTGCGAATTGTAAACTGATCGGTTACAAAGCCAATCTCAAACAGTTGCTGATAAGCCTGCTGCCCCAGCGGACGAGTGGGCTGCTGGCTGCGAACAACCTCAACTAATAGGGGAATAGACTGTTCCGGATTGCCCTGGGCGCGATGAATCAGAGCCATCTGATAAGACGTTTCGTCCCGCAGTTGGGCAGCGTCAATTGCATCTTGGCGGCTGGCCTCAGAAATTTCAGGATCGATACCGATAAAAACCTCGGACAGCTCCCGGTAATGATCGGATAGCTCATTAAACAGCGTCCGCGCCTGGCCTAGCTGCTCTAGCGCCGCTGCGTAATTTTGGGCTGCGATCGCCCCTTCTGCTTCGGCTACTAGCCGTTGTCCAGCACTAACGTTGTAGCTGCCGCTAGGTGACGTTTCTTCAGCGCAGTCAATAAAGCCTATATCGCAGAGCTGACTAATGGCTTGTTCGCCCAGTTCTCGGGTCGGCTGCTGACTGTTAACCACCTCAATCAATAGCGGAATAGCCTGTTCGGGCTGCTCCTGAACCTGGTAAAGAACGGCCAGCTTATAGGTGACTTCATCTCGAAGCTGAGCCGCCTCCAGCGCCTGCTGTCGATTGCTGTTGCGCAGCCTTGTATCAATGCCGCTAAATACCGTTGATAAAGAGCTATAGTTTTCAGCAAGCTGAGACAGGGTTGTTCTCGCCTGCACTAATCGGCTTGTGGCAACAGCATAATTTTGCGCCAGGATAGCCTCGTCTGCTGCTGTCAGTAGCCGCCTCGCAGTAGTGATATTAAACGCTCCGGCAGACTCTGGACGGGCCTGCTCCAGAGGGGCATCGCTGTCTTGGGCGGCCTGCGGCGCTTCTTGAGCCAGTGCCGTTATGGGCAGAACCAACAGCAACCCTACCGATAGCCCCAACCGATGCAAAGCCGCAGGAAACTGACGAGGAATAAAAAGTGAGGGTGCCATAATTAAGCCGAGAATAGTTGTAAACAGGGAAGTTTAAAAACTGGAGCTAGTTTAGCGACGATAACCCGTTTGTGCCCAGTCTTAAAACTGGTGAAAACTAGGGGATGATACACTTTTTAATTCAACCATGAGATGCCGCAGTTGCGCCGGAAAGCAAGGCTCAAGCTAAACCACTAGCCCTGCCAAAATTTTTGACGGCTTCAGTAAAGCTTTAGACCGTTTAGGTGATTGGAAGTTCCAGTTTCAGCGGCCTGTTGAAAGGTTTAGAGGTGTGGCGTTGATCAGAATTGTCCGTTCGGCTGCTATATCTGCGGGGCAGGTGCTGACCGCATATGATGCTGCTTGGGCAGACAGCCGCTAAAATCCAAAAGTGCGGTAGCCGTAGCTTCGCTCAGATTGCCCACAGCACTAAGTATTGTCGGCGTAGCTAGCTGAAGGGTAATCGGCTCTCTGACCGGGCTGCTACACCCTCGTTTGAACTGCCGATTCTTCTGGTTCGACAGCCATGACCCAGGCCTCATCCATTATCCTGCAGCGGGGCGGCGAAGAACTTCTGCTGGTGAAGCTGAGCGATCGCTTTACCACACCGGG
>JBCDFX010000335.1:0-4979 GCA_039177155.1 Cyanobacteria bacterium P01_H01_bin.119 | reverse complement strand
AAGTGAACACCTGACTCAAGTAGCTGAGCCAATGAAACAACAGGCATAAATTTTCTCCTTTTCCGGGTTTAGCCTCCACTCAGGCGCATTCTCTCTGCCAAGCTCAAATGGGCCGTGCTTAGAAAGCCCGGTTCAAAGGCCCGGTTCAAAAGACAGTCACTCAAAGAACAGTTTTAATTGACACAGTCTTGGAATAACAGACTTTAATAACCGGTAACTTTGATGACCGGTGACCCTTAAAAAACAAGCCTTTTATAGACAGCTAGAACACCCGAAACCCCGAGTGTGCGAATTTTGACAACTCCCCTAAGATAGCACAAGATGCTGATTCGCCTGTAGCCAAACCGCTGTCTGCTCTTGAGTTAGGGGTCTGGCAAACCAGTAGCCTTGCCCCCATTGACACCCTAGCGCCTTAAGCTGCTCAAGCTGTTGCGCGTTTTCTATACCCTCTGCGATCGCGGCTATTCCCATTTGATGGCCTAGGGCAATAATTGTCTGAACCAGTTGACAGTTACGATCTTCTAAATGCATCTGCTTAACAAATGAACTATCAATCTTGAGCGCATTGACCGGTAGGCGATGTAAATAGCTCAGGGAAGAATATCCAGTTCCAAAGTCATCTAAGCTGATTTGGATCTGTCGTTGGCGAATTTTTTCTAGGAGTTCAATGGTCTGATCAATATCGTTAATGATCATACTTTCGGTAATCTCAAACGTAATTAAGTCGGGGGAGATCTTAGTTTCCGCCAAAACACTATCGATATTTTCGATTAAGGTAACGTCCCGTAAATCTTGTACAGACAGATTGACGCTGAGTCTAAGCGGTGTGCCCTGACAATAGCGAGCTTGCCAGTCGATCATTTGATGGCACGCCTGTTTAAAGACCCAGTAGTCTAGGCTTGTAATCAATCCGGTTTCTTCAGCAATTGAGATAAACTCGCTTGGCGGGATTAGGCCCTTCTTGGGGTGATGCCAGCGCACCAGGGCTTCAAAGCCTAACAGTTGATTGTGGGTTAATGCCAAAACGGGCTGATAGTAAATGGTAAATTCATTCCGCTGGAGCCCCTGGCGGATTTCGCTTTCTAAAGTGAGGCGCTTGAGCGCTTGAGCATGCATATTTGCGTCAAAGATCTGATAAGAGTTTTGTTTCTTTGACTTGGCTCGATACATGGCAATATCGGCATCTCTAATTAGGTCGGTAGCCTGCTTATAGGGCGTTTTGTCTGTCGCTATGCCGATGCTAAAACTGGTGACAATGGTGTGCCCTTCAATGATTAGCGGCTGTGCGCCGTCTGCCAAAATTCGTTCTGCAGTGTGAACGGCTTCATTGACGCTGCTGATATTTTCCAGCAGCACCACAAATTCATCTCCCCCCAGTCGAGCGACCAAATCGACAGCCCGGAGGTGGCGGCTGAGGCGCTGGGCGATCGCGATCAGGAGCTTATCACCGATAAAATGCCCAAGACTGTCGTTGATCACCTTAAATCGGTCTAAATCCAGAAATAAAACTGCGTAGTGATAGTCGGCTGACCGCTGGGATTTTTGAATTGCCAGCTCGAGGCGCTCGGTCAACAGGGCTCGGTTGGGCAACTCAGTCAGGGGGTCGTGGAGCATATTGTGTACCAGTTGAGCCTGGGTGGCCTTAAGACTGGTAATGTCCTGAAAGATGCCGACGATTCCAATGATATTGCCGACGGAGTCCCGCAGGGGCGTCTTACTGGTGGAGAGCCACCGCTGCTCAGCATCGGGCAGGGTAAGCGATTCTTCGATAGTGAGATAAGACTGCCCAGAGGCAATAACTTGCCGATCGCTGTTGCGAAATGCGATCGCCTCAGCCCGATCGTAAACCACATCGAAGTCGGTTTTACCCACAATCTCTGCCTGCGAAGGCAGAGTTAAGAACTGGGCAAACTGGCGGTTACAGCCCAGAAAGACCGAGTTTATATCTTTCCAGAAGACCGCCAGCGGCAGGGTATCTAAGAGGGTTTTTAGAAATTGTTCCCGCTCCCGAAGCCTAGTGGTGCGCTTGGTCACCTTAGCTTCTAGAGACGCATTGAGCTGCTCTAGGAGCGTAGTGGCCCTCTGTCGCTCTAGTTCAGCCGCAGCGCGAGCTGCAAAGACACGCAAAATTTGCGCTGCTCGCTCGGGATGGGAAATGACCTGTCGACTGAAGACGCATAAATTGCCAATGGCTTGGCCCTGGCAGTCTTGCAAAGCGACCCCCAGATAGCTCTCAGCGCCCATTTTTGATAAATCTAAACCGCTCGCAAACTTTTGTTGAACCGCACTCTCGCAGTACAAATAGCCGTTTTCCATAGACTGCTGACAGGGCGTATGGGCCGAATCGTAGACAAAATTGGGGCGTAAGGTACCATCAGCCCAAAAGCCCAGGGTTTTGAGCTGGGCTCCCGTTCGCTCTGTCACTATGGCATATGCCACATTTAGGGTTTCAGCGATATGACTGACCAGTGCTGGAAAGAAGTCTCGCCCCAGGGTTGTCGCTGTGCCTTCAATCAGGTGTTGAAGCTGGGCTTCTGCTCGCTTGCGATCGCTAATATCTTGATAAGTCCCCAAAACCCCCACTATCTCTCCATCACAGTCATACAGGGGGACTTTGTTTCGCTCTAGCCAGACAGCGGTACCATCGGGCTGTATCTTTTGCTCAACCACGCCTATCTCTGACGTCCCGGAGGCCATCACGGCGCGGTCTTCGGCAATATAGATCTCTGGGTCAGAGATGCTCGAAAGGTCATATTCCGTCTTACCGATCAAATCCGCCAGGTGCTCAAACCCAAAATCATGCAAAAAGTGCTGATTTGCGCCCAAAAAACCTGAATTAGAGTCTTTCCAAAAGATTGCCAAGGGAAAGGTATCTAACAGCGTCCGTAAAAACTGCTCCTGTTCTCTCAAGGCGGCTGTCCGCTCAACCACCCGGAACTCTAAGGTCTGATTGATTTGCTCTAGCGCATTTGACGCTCGCTGCCGTTCGAGTTCAGCCGCGGCTCTGGCGCCAAACGTGAGCAAAATTTGCTCCGCTCCCTGCAGATTTGGAATTGGCTGGCGATTGAGAATGCAAAGATTGCCGATGGTATCGCCCTGCTGATTTTTGAGCGCGATGCCGAAATAGCTCTCTACTCTAAGATCCACCAAATCTTGATCCTCAGGAAAAGCGCTTTGCACCGAAGACTCACAGTAAAACTTGCCGCGCCGCAGGGTCTCTTCGCAGGGGGTTTTTTCGATTAGATAGGCCATGTTGGAGGCCAGTGTGCCATCATCCCAAAAAGCCAGCGTTTGCAAGCGATCGCCTAATTTCTCGGTTACAAAGGCATGGGAAACATCTAGCGTTCGGGCGACGTGCTGAACCAGCACCGGGAAAAAATCTTCTCCCGTGGTCGCCGCAGTGCCCGCAATCAGATTTTGCAGCGTTGTCTCAGCTCGTTTGCGATCGGTAACGTCGCGAATGATAAACAGGACTTCGTCTTTACCGGTTTTGACCACGCGGACTTCTTCGTGCTGCAAACAGTAGCTTCGTTGGATGGCTTGCTCATAAACCTGCATCTCCCCAGTGGCAAGAGCCTGCCGTAGATAGCGCATCTGCTGCTCAGCCAGGGGCGCAGGCCATACCTCTGAGATAGAGCGCCCGGTTAGCTTTATATCGAGTGGGACGACGGCAAACTCTTTTGGATGGCTAATCTCTCCCCGATAAATGCCGTCTGCACCTACGCGAAACATCAAATCAGGTATGGCAGAGAGCATTGCCTGGCTCTGAGCCTGATTCTGCCTGAGTGCTTCTTCTGCCCGGGCGCGATCGCTGATATCTCTCACCAGCAGCACGACTTCATCCTCGCTGTAGGGCACCACCCGCACCTCTTCAATCTGAATTTGCCCTGCCACAGATAAGCGTTGTTTATAAATCTGCATTTGCTGCATTTCAAGGGCACGCTCAATGGCAGCCAACCGTTGAGCCGCCGCCTCGGGGGGAAACAAATCGGTGATGTGGGTACCGGCGAGTTCGGCTAAATTGCCTAATATGCCAAAATTGGGCGAGGCGAGGAACTCCAGATGGATGCCCGCTCGATTAACCCGCATAATCAAGTCTGGAATAGCGGCAAGAATTGCATGATGGTGATCCATCTGCTTTGATAGAGCGGCTTCTGAGAAAGCAGATTCTATTTGAGGCGTCGCATTAGCGCTGGCGCGATATTTATCCTTCTGGTTAAGCACCTGAGCTGCTTTTAGGCGAACGATCCCCTGTTGCAAGCAGCAGAGGCCAACCGCCAAAGACGCTATTCCTCCCAATCCAATAGCCAGTGCCGCGTCCCCTAGGTCGCTGTCACTCAGACGGATAAAAAATAAAAATAATGACCCTAATAGGTACATCGCAATGATGGAAATATCCATAAACTCCAGCAGCTGCCAGCAGGCTTAAGACCAAACTGCGAGCTATAGCAACCCGCCTAAAGTTCGGACAGGTTACAAGTCAGATTGCTTATACATCAACTCCTTCAGCAAGACTTGGTGTAGAAAGCAACCTGACCAAAGCTATAGGCTCTGCAGTATGGAGTCTGCATCCTGTTGCCGAGTTCAACGGCGATCGCTAGATACACTTACACGTACAGCTTTCCCAAAATTAGATTTAGTCTGTATTTTCAGTGGCTTCGGTTCCTGCCTCGGCCTCAAATTCTCCCGGCTCTCGCCAAAACGTTAACGCATCGTTGATGGGCTTTAGTTCTGTACCAGGATAGTAAAACTGCAAAATACGGTCGTAAGACCAGCCCAGACGCCCTAAGTTGTAGGCCCCTGTCTGACTCATGCCGACCCCGTGGCCCCAGCCGCCGCCCACAAAAGCGTAGCCTTTGAGAACAGGCTCTGGCTGAGGCTCAGCTGCCGCTGCCGCCGTAGGCACAGGCTCGTATAGGGGGTCTAAGTAAAACAGCAGGCTCCGAGGCCCGTAGAGGGCGCGGATAATCTCATCTTTT
>JBCDFX010000334.1:0-4982 GCA_039177155.1 Cyanobacteria bacterium P01_H01_bin.119 | reverse complement strand
GATCGTCTAGATTGCCAGTAGCGGTTGAGATAGATTTTCGCGGCCAGCCAGCCAGGCAGTTGATAGTGTTCGACCAAAATCCACGCGGCGATCGCGCTATGAAGCCCCAGCGTCAGCATGGTCCAAGTCTGGGGCAAAGACTCACCGGGGCTGCCTGTCAGCGGCGGAAAAATCTGCGATGACAGCCACAGCAGCCCGGCAGGAAACACAATAAGAACCACGCTGATTGACCAAACCGCTGCAGACAGCGGTGCCCGGTTTAATGTTGCTCTGCGCCAGCGATTGCCAGTCCACTGCCAGCCCATCGACCGAGATTGATCGACGGTTTGCACCGACTGCTGATGCAAATTCGCGGTCAAAATATGGCGGCAGAAGTTGCAGGCAAAAGTTTCCATCAGCACCATGGACTCAATCTGACCGTGGCGGCAAACGGGACAGGGATAGGTTTGATCTAAGGTCAGCGGTTTTGAAGAGCGAGTCATCAAAAATTGTAGCGTTGGTAATTGTGGCGTTGGCGTCAATAATCAGCGCCCAGTGCCCACTGCTATTACTACATTAAATCGGCCAATGAGGCTCCGCCCACAATCTTGGAATATTCCCGGCCGTTAAACTCCAAAATCACAACGGGCTCCTGACGGTTAGAGACGTCGATTCGCTTTACCAAAACCTGTCCGGAGGCAATCCGCTCCCCAACCTGAGCATAGCGGCTGCCCTCATTCGGCACCTGAATAATAGCGCTGACGCGATCGCCTAGCTCCACCACGCCGGTAACGCTAATCTGGTCGGCGACAGACATGCTGGGTGATGCCTGAGGCACGCTGACTGTCGCCGTCGGGGCGGCACTCGGGGCGACGCCGGAAGCCGCTGGCGGATTGGCCGTGGGCAAAGGCGGCAGGCTAGATAAGCTGGGCGGTGGCGGCAAAGGAATAAGGCTAATCGATTGACTGGGCGCAACCGATGCCGCAGGAGCAGCAGGAGCACCGTTGCCTGCCGATGTCTGACCGCTACCGGCACTGCGCTCAGTCGAGGCTGCTGCCGTGGGGGTCGCTGGAATATAGGGCAGGGAGAACGGATCAGAGCGCCCTGAAGCGATCGCGCTGGCTCGGGCAGGCCCTCCCGTTGAGTTCAAAATTGCCGGATCTGATGCTCCGGGTACCCCTCCCAGGCGATTAGGCGCGGCTTCTACCACTACCGTATCGAAATCGGGGCTGCCTTCAACCAAAATCTGAGGCTCATCTGCCTGATGCTTATTTGCCCCAGGCTGATCACGATGATGGGACATAATGCCCAGGGTACCCCCAATCACCGCCGAGCCCAGCACGCTCAAACCCAGACCCCAAATCAGCTGCTTTTTCCGGGTTGCCAATTTCATTTGCCTCACCCCATCCGAGTAGTTTGGATTGGCTAAAGCATAACTAATTCTTCGCAAATCGGATCATCTGCGCAATCCATCCTGACTTTCACAGTCAGCCCGTTTGGGGTGTCGCCCTCACTGTAACTGTGAGTATTCAGCCGGGCTCAGGGCGATCGAGCCGCTGTTCTGTATTGATGCGGCGCTGATTAAGCGCCTGTAGCTCAACCAGGAGCGCATCAGCTTCAGCCTGAAGATGCAGGAGTTCAACTTGATGATCTGCTTTGTAGGGATAGTGATCAACTTCGATCCAGCAAATTTTGTCGTCGACGCTGCTCGGCTGAGCAGCATCAGAAGACTGGTCAGACAGGGAAGACGCAGAAGGTGTAGATAAAGACATTGACGGTCAAATCGAACTCAACAAGCCGCAGACTGTGGTAGAGCCAGAAACTAACAAATGTCAAAAGGCTATTTTGGAGATTAGTCGGTGCATCAATAAATTTACCGAGCTAACCCAAGAACGTGCAGCTTAAAATTAGTAATTTTTACTTACTTAATCTGGCAGCATTTTACCCCAAAAGCTACAGTTCGATTGTAGGGCTACAGCCGTAAATAAATTTCCTGCAGCAGGTGCAGTTTAAAAACTGGCTTGCAGTGCGCCCATCGTGGCAAAAGCGTTGAGGGAAAATAATGGGCCTTAGGAAGGTTCTGAAGAGAACATTGAAATCGTGTCGCCCAGCGCCATGGTCAAACTATTGCGGGTCTGCTCGTGGGCCAGTTGCTCAGCCTGTAGGGAGCGACTTAAGCAATCGCAGTGAGCCATCGACTCAGCCAGCCTGTGGAGCAGATGTTCGCGATCGAGCTGGGCTAAGTCTGATGGTATGGTGCCCTGACTAGACCCATTGGAATGATTTGGATCCGCTGCCTGTTCTTGAACAGTAGCGTCATCCGCTGTTTCAGATAGCGCCGCGATCGCCCGCTTAAGTTCATCAATAGAATCTTGTAGCCTTTGGGTATCGGCCCGCCGCTGCTTTGCCTCAGTTTCATAAAGCCTGCGCCAGTTAGCCGCGCTCTTAAAGGCTGCATCGCGCTCATTATTGGTTTCTACCAACTGACGCTGTAGGGTTCTAATTTCGATTAGCCACTGGGCTACGTCGCTTGCCATAGGAAGAGAAGTACCTTTGAGCCATGCAGGGCGTTACGGAACAAAACGTTCGGCAAACCGATGCTCACCCCAACGGGCTGATACAGTTGTGACCAAACATTAGCACCTTCGAGTGACGCATGCCACCATTCTAGAGAAGAATTTCAACCAGCATCTGGGGTGCAGGCAAAACAATCATAACTAAGAGGGCTAGAGCCGCTAACCCCCAGCCGTCTCGTTGATTATTTAGCTCGCTTACATCGTTCAGTGCGGGCTCATCGACAGCAGGAATAAAAAACAACAAAATTGCCCACAGTAAAAACTCCCGGTGGATAAATGCCAGCATCAGCACCAGCAGCCGGGCAACCTGACCAATAACAGCCCCCATCCGCTGCCCGTACATGGCGTGGACAATATGCCCGCCGTCCAACTGTCCCACAGGCATTAAATTCAGCGCTGTCACCACCAGGCCCAGGCAGCCTGCCACTGCAACAGGATGGAGCTGAATCGCGCTCTCAGCCGATAGACCTGCCCCCAAGGCCAGCTTACTTAAAATCAATAGCAGCGTTGAGGCTCTGGGCTCCAGCGCCTGAAAGTTTAGCAGGCTGGCCTCATCCGTAAGCCCGACGACCTCAGAGTTTGCCAATCCCCAGATCAGCAGAGGCAGCGTGACGACCAATCCGGCCATGGGGCCAGCAATACCAACATCAAACAAAGCCCTGCGGTTAGGCACCGGCGATCGCAGCTGGATAAAGGCCCCAAACGTGCCCAAAAAAAACGGCACCGGAATAAAGTAAGGCAGCGTTGTTCTGATGTGATGGTGACGGGCCATCAGGTAGTGGCCCATTTCGTGGGTGCCCAAAATAGCCATCAAGCTTAGGGCATAGGGCAGCCCTTGCAAAATCAGCGTGTAGTCGGCCTGGAGAGATTCTTCCTCAAGACCCGCAATAAATGCCCCCACCAGCGTGGTTGTGCAAAGGGTAATTAGCAAAAGTCCCAAAGCAAACCAGGGACGATGTAAAGCGGCGGGGCTACTCGCCTCGGAGCCCGATTTTTCCTTAGCTTGGGGGTTGGGGACTAGGGCAAAAAAAGGCTTACCGTTTAGTCCTTCCTGAAAAACCACCAAAAATCGATTGCCAAACTTAGAGCGAATATTCTCACTGACGGTGTCGTAGGCAATAGTCGGCTGAGTCCGTAGCTGACCTCGGCAGATCATCGCTTGGGGTCGATATTCGATATTTTGGAGATAGTAAACCGACCACGGAAAGCAGTTGTGTAGCCGGGCCTCTTCCTCTCGATCGATCGGACGCACGACGGCATTATCCTTCGATGATGTATCTGCTGGAGAGGAGCGAACTGCCGAGCTTTCCTTGTCGTTGTGATTAGCATCGCCGCTCATGCGACCTCCCTGGGTCAAATACCAATAAATAAAGATGATGGGACAAATCACGAACAAGCTTAGGATTAAGCCTACGGGTAATTGACCATCTTGGCTGTTTCCCTCTACCAAGAGCAATGCCACCAGCACCAGCGCAGGGGACAACATGACCAGATACAACAGCCATAAAGGAGCCTGCTTGATAGGGGCAAAACTCCGCTGAACCACAAAAAAATATACTGATATTCCCAGTAGAATCAACCAAAAAATCATGGGCCAGCCTTAAACTAGGCGCACAGATTTTGCGTGTGACCGCTCATTTCACTATAGCTTCCCCTTGCTGGCTTCGGCGGCAAACCCTTAATCATGACAAAGAATTCACCGCGTCCGGTCTTTGCAAATATTTTTGCGTTTCCATCCAATCGAGCCACCCTGGGGGGAACGGCGTATTTAATTTTGGATAAGGCTGAAGGACGATCTGTCAATATTCTGATCGATTGCCCCCCCCTAACAGACGAATCCCTAGAATTTTTGGAGCAAAGGGGCGGCGTCACCTGGATGGTGATTACCCATCGCGACGGGCGGGGGGAGAGTCGTCAGATTCAGGAGCGGTTGGGGTGTCCTCTTGTGATTCAGGAGCAGGAGGCGTATTTGCTGCCTGGCTGTGACGTTCGTCCGTTTCAGCATGAGTTGGCGCTGACGCCCTTGAGCCAGTTAATCTGGACGCCGGGATATTCGCCGGGGTCAGCCTGTCTGTATTACGGCGGCTATGGCGGGGTGCTCTTTAGCGGGCGACATCTGCTGCCCCATCGTTCAACCGTTTTGGCTCCCGTCAAGTTTGCCAAAACCTTTCACTGGCCGCGCCAGCTGCGGCAGGTAGAGGCGCTAAAACAGCGCTGGCCTGCGGAGCAGCTCAGCTATGTTTGCTCCGGCGCCAGCACGGGACTTTTGCGGGGTAACTATGCGATCGCAGCCGCCCATCAAGCGTTGCAAACCCTAGACTTAGAGTCTCTTAAGCAGCAGGTTCCTCTGCTGTAGTGATTCGTAGTGGTTCACACGCTTGAATCTGCGCAGTAGGCTTTTGAAGATGGCCTGTGGGAAACCGCCGT
>JBCDFX010000333.1:0-4985 GCA_039177155.1 Cyanobacteria bacterium P01_H01_bin.119 | reverse complement strand
GCGAAATGTTCCTTTCTCCGTTCAAGTAATTCCCAGAGCGGTCATTGACGATCGCAATGTCACTGAGCTTGGAGAAGCCTTGGCAACTGCCGGAAGCGTGACCGATTCAGGCGGTAGGGGGCGCAGCGAATTTGGGCCTAACTTTTTGATTCGGGGCTTTCCGGTAGGCGACGGCGTATTTAGAGACGGAATCCCGACTTTCTCGCTGTCGGCGCTGAGTACAAACGATGTTGAACGGGTTGAAATTCTACGAGGGCCGGCGTCAGTTTTGTTTGGCCAGGGAGAGCCCGGCGGTATCGTCAATCTGGTTTCTAAACCTCCGTTAGAGCAGCCGTTTTACTCAGTCTCAGCCACTGCTGGAAGTTTTAATACCTATCGCGGCGCGGTCGATCTCTCAGGGCCGCTGAACGCAGATGGAACCGTCCGATATCGGCTGAATTTATCTTACGAAAATGAAGACAGCTTTCGAGACTTTGTAGAGCGAGAGAGGGTTTTAATTTCACCTATTGTGGCTTGGGATATTGGCCCTAGCACTGCGTTAGAGATTTACGGACAATATGCTTACGATAGAGAGACGATAGATGGGGGCATTCCTGCGATTGGCGATCGCGTCGCTGATGTTCCTCGCAGTCGTTTTTTTGGCGAAGATTTCGCCGAATTTTCGCAGAACCAGTTTACTCTTGGCTACCGATTTAATCATGAATTTAGCCAGAACTGGGCCATTCGGCACTCGCTACAGTATTTGACCTATGAACCGAGGCGCTACGTCCCGCTGACCAGCATTTTTAATCCAAATGCTTTTAATGAAGCTACGGGAGAACTGCAGCGGTTTGAGTATTTTGGCGGTGGCAGCTACAATCGCCTCTTTACCAATGCTGAAGCCATCGGTCAATTTAATACCGGCTCGATTGGCCATCAACTCTTATTTGGAGTTGAGTATCGCCGCAATGCAGAGACCCCTGAGTTTCAGATTGGCGGCCCCTATCCTTCTATTAACGTGTTTAATCCGTTGTACACCGGGGTGCGCTACCCAATTGAGCCTAACTTTTTCCGCGATAACGTTACTCACAATATTGCTGTCTACATTCAAGACCAGATCGAAATCGTGCCTGAACTTACGCTTTTAGCTGGAATTCGATACGATTTTGTCGATCAGTTTCGGGGCGTACAGCGGCAGGGCAGACCAGGAGAAGAATTTAACACGACAGACGGAGCGTTTACCCCTCGCCTGGGGGTAGTCTACCGGCCTATTGACCCGATTTCGCTCTATGCCTCTTATACAACCTCGTTTAATCCAGCCCCTGGAGATAGCCGCAACCCAGACAGTTCGACGTTTGACCCCGAAACCGGGCGTCAGTTTGAAGTTGGTTTTAAGGCCGACCTGTCAGAATGGCTTAGCCTAAACTTAGCGGCTTTTGATATTCGCCGACAAAATATCAGAACGCCCGACCCGCGCAATCCATTTTTCTCCGTGCAAACGGGGGAAGTGACGAGCCGAGGCGTTGAGGCATATCTGGGCGGCGAGCTCCTTCCAGGTTGGAATATTACGGCCGCTTACACTTACCTAGATGCCTTTGTCAGCCAGGATAATACAAACACGGTTGGGAATCGGCTGGCCAACGTTCCCGCGAATCAGCTTAGCCTGTGGACAACATACGAGATTCAACAGGGCGACTTGGAAGGCTTAGGGTTTGGTCTGGGTCTGTTTTACGTGGGCGATCGCCAAAGCGACTTAGGCAACACTGTCACCTTACCGAGCTACCTACGAACGGATGCGGCACTCTTTTACAGGCGAGACAATTGGCGAGCCCAAGTTAACGTTGAGAACCTATTTAACGTGAGCTATTTCTCTTCAGCTACGTTTAATTCAAGGCTGCTGGCGAATCCAGGAGCCCCCTTTGGCGTTTCGTTATCTGTCTCGGTTGAGTTTTGAAGCAGGGCTGAGGACGCTGTGCTGTTACGCTGTGCTGCTGCAGTCGAAGGGCTGATTAGGACATTCGACTGCGTCGCAGGGCTCCCATACTCAGGGTTACAGTGCCGATAGCTATCCGTAGCAACGCGACAAACGCAATATTACTCGTGGTTGTTCCTTATCTGATTCTTGTCTAACCGGGAGCGCGATCGCGTTAACGCGTGCTTGCCCGTGCGAACCAAATAGGTCGAAATCTAAATTAGTCGAAACCCCAATGGGTCGAGACTTAGCTTTTCTCCTTGGCATAGGGCACACCCAGGGCAGCGGGCGGCACAGCATTTCCAGCAATGCCTGTCAGTGCCAGCAGCGCTGTCACATAGGGCAGCATGGCGAGAAACTGATAGGGAATCTCCAGCCCAAAAGCCTGAATGCGGAGCTGGAGCGCTTCGGTTGCGCCAAATAGCAGACAGGCAAAAAAGGTTGCAATCGGATGCCAGCGGCCAAAGATCAGCGCAGCCAGGGCAATAAACCCCTTGCCTGCGCTCATATTCTCGGTAAAAAAGCCCACATGCACCAGCGCCAGATAGGCCCCGGCCAGTCCACAGAGTCCACCACAGAGGATGACGCTGATATAGCGAACGCGGGTGACTGAAACCCCAGCCGTGTCTGCCGCTTGGGGCATATTGCCTACAGCCCGTAGCGATAGCCCCCAACGGGTGTGAAACAAGCTGTAGGTACCCAGGCCAAGTAGGACCAGTAGCAGATAGAAAAGGGCATCTTGACTGAACAGCACACCCAGAACCGGGATATCCGCCAGAACCGGCACTTGCATTGGGGTAATGCTGGGTAAATCGACCGTGCCCTGCTCGAACAATAGCCGAGCCCCGTAGGTCGTGAGCCCCGCTGCTGTCAGATTAATGGCTAACCCTGAGACCAACTGATTGACTCGCAGACTAACACACAGGTAGGCATGCAGCCCGCCCACTGCGGCTCCAGCAGCGCAGGCCAGGGCGATCGCAATCCACGGCTCTCCCACGCTTAGCGCTACTGCGGCGCTGGCAAATGCCCCGGTCAGCATCATGCCCTCCAAGCCAATATTGAGGATGCCGGAGCGCTCAGAGAGCAGCCCGCCCAAAGCGGCAAAGGCCAGGGGTACGGTCAGACGCAGACAGGCTGCCAGGAAGTCACTCAGGAAGTCGAGAGGCGGCATAAGGATTTAAGTGGCAGACTGACTAGGAGATGAATCTGCTTCCGTAGAGGGCTGTGAGCGTCGGCCCTGATAGGCCAACGCTAGACCAATGGCGACAAACAGCACCATCAGCCCCTGAATCGCGTAGATAATTGACACGGGCACAGCGGCACTGCGCTGCATAACATTGGCTCCGCTGCGCAAGATGCCAAAGAAAAACGCAGTGATCACCACAACAATTGGATTGCCTCGGCTTAGGAGCGCGATCGCGACCGCATCAAACCCGTACCCCGGCGAAAAATTCTCAAATAGGCGGCGCTTCAGTCCCAGCACCTCACAACTACCGGCCAACCCCGCGAGCCCGCCCGATAGCGCCATCACCCCTAAGATCGTGCGTTTTACCGGCATTCCCGCATAGCGAGCCGCTGTTGGATTTTGCCCTACGGCATCGATGCGGTAGCCCCAGGGGGTAACGGCAAAAGCGATCGCCAGCAGCCCCGCCAGCCCCAAAGCTAAAAAGATGCCCAGATGGGCCTGGGTCTGAGGCAAAAATATGGGCAACTGCGCCGAGACCGGCACCAGCTCAGAAAAGGGACTCGGCGCGTTCTCGGCTTTGAGCGGGCCATTGACCAAATAGCTAATTAGATTCTGCGCCACATAGTTCAACAGTAGGGTGGTCAGCACTTCATTCAGCCCCCTCGCCGTTTTGAGGTAGCCGGCGATCGCGCCCCAGAGTGCTCCCAAGGCAAACCCGCCTAGCAGCGCCAGCGGCAGATGCATCACCAGCGGCCAACCGGGCAGCGCCAGCCCCACCAGCAGACTTCCCAGCCCGCCCATGTAGATTTGGCCCTCGCCCCCCAGATTAAACTGCCCGGCCCGTAGCGCCACCAGCACCCCCAAGCTCACTAACAGCAGCGGTGTGGTTTTGGTCAGCGTGTCGGCAAAGCCAAAATAAGTGGTCAGCGCCTGCTGAAACAGGGCTCCGTAGGCCGCCACAGGGCTTGCGCCCGCCAGTAGCATTAGCAGCGCCCCCACCAGCAGCGCCGCCGCCACCGCCACCAGCGGCGGCATCGCGGCCCGCACCATACTCCCTGCCCCCTTGCCCAGCGCTAGCCCACGACTCACTGGCTACCCCCAGCCATCAGCAAGCCCACCGCTTCTGGCGTTGCCGCCTCAGCCGCCATCACCGCCACCAATTGCCCGCGATAAATGACCGCTAGCCGGTCGCTCATGGCCATCACCTCTTCTAGCTCAGTAGAAATGTAGAGAATGGCTGCCCCCTTGTCCCGCTGGGCCAACAGACTCTGCTGCACCGCCGCCGTCGCCCCAATATCTAGCCCTCGCGTGGGCTGCATGGCAATAATTAGCGCCGGGTTGCCCGACAGTTCTCTGGCTAAAATCACCTTTTGCTGGTTTCCCCCTGAGAGCTGACTGGCCTTGATCTGTGGCCCCACAGCGCGAATGTCGAAATCCGTAATGGCTTGGCCTGCCCGCTCTCGAATCACCTCAGAGCGCAGCAGCCACCGGCGACAGAATGGCAAACGGCTAAACGCACGAAGAATCAAGTTGCGGGCGATTGAAAAGCTCAGCACCAACCCCTGTTTTTGGCGATCTTCGGGAATATAGGCGATGGTTTCCTGAGTCGCACCATCCTGACTTTTGATCTGCAGCGTGCCTTTTTGTAGCGGCAAAAGACCCGCGATCGCATCGGCGAGCTCTCTCTGCCCGTTGCCGTCTACCCCTGCAATGCCCAAAATCTCCCTGGCCCGCACCTGAAATGACAGCCCCCGCAGGGCTGATGTCTGTCGCTTGCTTAATGCCCAAATATCTTTCGCCGCTAGAATCACGTCACCCGCAGGCTGCGGTATGGGCCGAGTATTAATT
>JBCDFX010000332.1:0-4985 GCA_039177155.1 Cyanobacteria bacterium P01_H01_bin.119 | reverse complement strand
GGCGGAGCGCGATCGGCTGTTTGATGCCTTGCAAACACACCCTAACTTTCAGGTTTGGCCCAGTGCCGCAAACTTTATTTACGGCCGGGTCGCCCCTCTCGCCGACGCTACCGACTCCAATCTCAGTCAACTGCTGTTTCAGCAACTTAAGGCTCAAGGCACCCTGATTCGCTATACCGGCGGCGGCCTACGCATTACCGTTGGTACCCCTGAGGAAAATACGCGTACCTGCGATCGCCTTCTATCCTGCCTAAATCATCTTGCCTAAATCAGATGGGGCCCAGCGCTTAAGTGGCTGACCTCGCCCTACGAATGGTTCCCGGCAGTACTCCCACCAACAATGCAAACGCCTCATCCGGCACTTGCTCAATGATGCTGTTGTCAAAATACATCTTGAACTGCTCTAAGATCATGCGAGCGCGATCGAGGGGCACCGCCTGATCGGTAAAGTTTTGGGTTAGGCGAATCCACTGCAGGCGAATTTTTAACGCTTTTTGCTGTTCCTCATGGGAATCAGGAGTGATCAAGGACAAATTACCCAGAGGTATTACCGCCTTAAAGCCTTGGTCAAACGTTCCACCCACAGCTGCGCCCGGACCAGCAAACTCAGCGTGAAACCCTTTGAAAATAATTAGTCCATTGCGGCGACGACTATTCACCACCCACAACTGACCGCTGTCGAGCTGTTCAAACGTTTTTTGGGCCTCCAGTTGCTGATTCACAAGATGAGCGAAATTACGGTTTGATATCTGTAAGGGGACGCACATTTTAAAGAATGGGCAAATTCTGCGTCTTAATAACCAACTGTGTGATCAATCTTCAAAATTTTAGGAGATTGTCTTAGAGGATGAACACCCATTTAACCAGAAGTTTTTGATATGCCCTAAAAAACAGGGATAAGAGTGTGAAATCTTGATGAAGCCCTCAGAAACATCCTCAGAGCAAGCGGCCATAAACTGGGAGCCAGAGCTTTGCACTCCCAGTAAATCTTACTAGGATTTATCTAGCTATCAGGGTAGTCAGCCATTTTTTGATTCTGAAGCGCTTCTTTGGCTGACTGCAAGTTCCCATCCACCGTGCTTGATGGCCGCTCTGTTTATCTGGTCTTTGGCTGAGCTTTGGTGCCATTGTTCCCCCCCAAGGACAGCAGTTGCTATTCCTTAAAGGCTGGCCGTGTATCGGCCTCGAATCGCCTCCTGCGAGGTCAGTAGCGGTTTACGCATCAGTAAACGTCGAGAATGCCCCAGAAGATTGCTCGGCAAGCTCCATTCCACAGACTGCAATCGATATCCTGATTTTTGATAAAGTCGCCTTGCACCGTGATTGTCTTCCATAACATGGAGATATAGCTCATAGAATCCCCACTCCATTGCCAGTGCTTCACAGGCGTTTAGTAACTGTTGTGCGGCGCCCTGGCGGCGAAATTGAGTATCAACTGTAAGATTTGAGAGATAAAGATATCGGGGCTGGTTTAATAGCCAGAGAGAATTCGGGCGACAGGAGATTTCAACCGTACCCACAATATGATTGGCGTCAGTTCTGCCGCTATTGCGAACGTTCTTCTGGTGGAGGGTGCCAGTTACTGGTGCTTGAGTCACTGATGTCTGAGTCACTGATGCCTGAGTCGCTGATGCCTGAGTCGCTGATGCCTGAGTCACTGGCGATGACGCTGAGTAAACCGCCATTAGGCAAGCGTAGCGATCATTACGGCTGCTGAGACGAGCTTTCAAATCTTCGTGGATGCCCAACCGAATCAAGGGATACAGCCATTTTGTCCAGCCGTCTTTTCGATAAAATCCGGTTGTCAGTAGGTTCGACAAAGAACCCAAATCACCCAGGGTCGCGGTGCGAATCTGGAAGAGCGGAGAAGACTGGACGGAACGATTTACCATGGCAGCGTTGGTGACCTGATACGGTCTGGCTTGGCAAGGGCACCTTAAAATCAGCGAGTCGGGAGTAAAACCATATCAGATGGCCCCACGACTGAAGATAACAATAGAGGTGACATTATTATTATCTAGCTTTCGGAGGTCGTTATGGCAGACGCCTGACCAATTAGAGGGCCGCTAACCAAGACTTTGTGCTGAAATTGAGAAACTGGCAAATCAAACTGGCAAATCAGGTTGTAAGCCGATTAAACACTGGCTATCTGGGGACTGAAGACAAGGGCACTCTAAGCTGATGTTTCTCAGTTAAGGTGAAAAAGCTCTGGGCAACAGCAGCTCTTCGGTTTGAATTGTAAAGGCTAATAACGACGATACTCGAACATTAAGCGAGTGGAAATCTGACGCTGTAGCCGGTAGATATTTATATCAGACACCAAGGAAACCGCATACTATAAGAGGGAACCATTCGCTGATATTGGGGCAGGTTTAGAGGAGCCTTAAAATAATTCGCTGATTTATAGGATGCAAACGAGCATTCTGGGTGTCTTCTAACCAAGACCTATTTAAGGAGAGTGGTGCATAGTCATTTCTGCATATGGTCATTTCTGAACGCAGCCGATTGAGCCGGAGGGCTAAGCCCAAAATTTTGGTCGTTGATGACGAACCAGATAACCTTGACCTGCTTTATCGGACGTTTTATCGCGAATACCAGGTGTTGCGAGCGCAAAATGGAGCTCAGGCTTTATCCACTCTGGCTGAGCAGAGTAGCATAACCGTTATTATTTCTGACCAGCGGATGCCAGGGATGAGCGGCACTGAATTGCTGCGGCAAACGGCCGTGCTGTATCCCAACATCATTCGCATCATTTTGACGGGCTACACCGATGTTGAGGATTTGGTCGAGGCTATTAATGCCGGTCAGGTTTTTAAGTATGTAACAAAGCCTTGGGATGAGGATAATCTCAAAGGTGTAGTGCGTCAGGCCTTAGATACCCACAACGTCCTAAAGGCGCGTACAGAAGATTTAGATCGGATTTTGCGGCAAGAGTCTCTGCTCAATGCGGTGACAAACACAATTCGTAGCGCCAAAAGCTCTCAGCAGCTCCTGCAGACCGTGGTAGATACGATTAGCCGCATGTTAGAAATCCATGTGGGCGTGCTGCTGGCTACAGGTGCAGAAGGAGAGATTAGTTACTGCAGTTATCAAAAGGAAGCGATCGCTGATGCAGATCAAAGCAGAAGTGATCCTCTGCCAAATTCAGTACTCCATCGGATGGTTTGGGAAACCCGTGATGTAGAAGTTATTGAGCAGGTTGACCCCAAAAATTCAAATTTATCTGAGGCCCAGCGATTGAGGCACGCTGAGCTGCAGGCTGCCGACATTCAATCTGCGGTGCTGATTCCAATTATTTTTAAGCAGGATTTGATTGCCGTACTGGCGCTCCATCATCGTTATCAGCCCCGTGAGTGGAGGGGAGATGAGGTGCAGTTGCTGGTGACCATGGCCGATCAGGCAGCCTTAGCGTTTTCGCAGATTTCAACTTACGAAAAAATGCAGGCCCTAGCGAATCGCGAGGTGCTGCTAAATACCATCACCCAGTCTATCCGCTCTAGCCTAAACCCCCAGGAAATTTTTGCCGCGATTACTCAAAAGCTTGGACAGGCCCTGCGAACGGATGCCTGCGCCCTCTCTCTATGGGATGAAACCGATGAGTATGTCCAGTGTGTGGGGCTCTACACAACGGTTGAACCGCCTGCTGACGCAGATCGAGAAAGGAGAGTTGCACCCACTCTAAAATCCCACGGGACGATTGCCCCCGGCAGCCACGTCGCTGCAAGCGACCCACTAAAAGATGCTGCAAGCGACTCATTAAAAAATGCAGTAGGCGACCCACTAAAAGATGCAGTAGACGACCCATTAAAAGCTAGCTTGACAGCATCGGCTGATGTAACAGCCATTGCAGACCGCACGGTAAAGGACATCAGCCCAGAACTAAAACCGCCTACCGTTGATGACTACAGTGAGATCAGCTTGCCCCAGATGGCACACTCGCAGGTTCCGATTGCGGGCAATCCGGTTTTGCAACAGTTGATCACAACTCAGGAATCTGTGGTGATTCACGATATGAACTGCCACCCTGAATTAGCTGTACAGGATATTCCGATGCGAGCACCGGCTAAATCTTTGCTGATTGTGCCGCTGATTGTGGATAAACAAATTTTGGGTAGCATCTCTCTGCGACAGACTCAGCAAGTTCGTCGCTGGCGCGCCGATGAGGTAGAGCTGGCTAAGGCTGTGGCTGTGCAGGCTGCCCTAGCGGTTCAGCAGGCCCGGCTGTATCAAACGACTCGTCAGCAGGCAGAGCAACTGCTGGCCCTCGATCGGCAAAAGACAGAGTTTTTTCAAAATATTTCTCACGAGTTTCGCACGCCGCTGACCCTGACCATTGGCCCTTTAGAATCGGCAGTGAGCCGGCAGGAAGGGCTCAGCTATGACCAATCGGTAATTGCCCTGCGGAACTCCCGGCGACTGCTGCGACTGGTGAATCAGCTCCTAGATTTGCAGCGACTAGATGCAGGCCGGATGCAGCCAACCTTTCGGCCCTGTGATCCGGTGGCCTTTATTACAGAAATTGTGGAGGCATTTCAACCTTACTGCGATCGCAAACAGCTGACGTTAGTGACTAATCTGGCCCCTTGCCCGCCGCTCTACCTAGACTTTGAAAAGTTTGACAAAGTCCTTTACAACTTACTGTCTAACGCGATGAAGTTTACTGGGGCAGGGGGCACCATTACCTTAGAACTCTCTACTCTTTTAGAAGCAGGCCGCGATCGCGCTCGAATTACCGTGCAAGATACCGGAATTGGGATTCGTGAAGACCAGCTGAGTCAGTTATTTGAGCGCTTTCAGCAGGCCGATGGATCTACTAATCGTAGCTATGAGGGCACCGGCTTGGGGCTAGCACTGGTCAAAGAACTCGTCGAGATCCACGGCGGGGAGATTAATGTCACCTCCGAATATGGCCGCGGCACTACCTTTGAAGTGCTGATTCCCCTGGGCTCAGACCATTTGTCCCCGGATACAGTTATGGCCGCGCC
>JBCDFX010000331.1:0-4991 GCA_039177155.1 Cyanobacteria bacterium P01_H01_bin.119 | reverse complement strand
TTTGCAGCAGCTGATGGGCAGTGTCCAAATGCCCCTGTTCGTAGTGAAGCTCGCTGAGTACCAAATATAGATCCCTCTTCCCCTGCAGAATCGGTTCCGGCTGTTGCTCTGCCAGCTGTAGGGCTTGATCACAGGCTGTGATAGTAGCTCGCAGCCGCCCCTGAGCTAACCCCATTTGAGCAAGAACTGAGGTGGCACAGATGGCAATCCGAATATTGCCCATCTTTTGAAACAGCTTCAATCCCTTAGCGAAGGACTGATACGCCGCTGCGACATCGCCACTTGTCCAGTAGGCCAAACCCAGGAAGGCAGCAGTTACGCCCCGCTCGTTATCGTCCTCGGCGGGTAACAGAGCTAAAGCCTGCTCGGCATGGGTGATGGCGCCGGTAAAATCGCCCAGCGCCTGGGCGTGAAAGGCACGGGTATTGGCAATAGCGGCTGGCAGAGACCGATACGCGTCTTGGTCAGTGACAACACTTTCGGTCTGCGCCAACGCTTGTTCAGCATCCTGTAAACGGTCTTCGACCGCGTCTGTTTGTCCGGTATTTAGGAGTGCGATTGCATGGGCCACACTGAGAACCGGGCGGATGCGAATCAGCGCATCCGGCAGCGCTTTGAGCCAGCTCAGCACTGTTTTCTCCTGCTGACGATTGCGCATCGCGGGCCACACCTGTTCAATCAGTTCTGCCGCATGTTCAAAATCTTGAGCCGCTAGGGCATGGCGAATCGCATCAGAAAATAGCCCATTCTGTTCGTACCACCTACTGGCCTGTCCGTGCAGGGTGGGCATCTGTTCCGAGCACTCTTTCAGGGCACGGGCCTGAAGTACGTCGGCAAACAAATGGTGATAGCGGTACCATTGGCGCTTGTTGTCCAGCGGAATAATGAACAGATTGCCCCGCTCCAGTGTTTCTAACATGCTCTGACCATTGGTTTGGCTTGTGAGCGCGTCACAAAGCGAACCACTTAAACGCTCTAAAAGGGCAGTTTGCAACAGAAAGCGACGGACGCGATCGCTCTGCCGCTGCAAGACTTCTTCTAGCAGATAGTCCACAATGTAGCGATCGTCTCCCGAAAAAGCCGCCACAAAATCAGAGATATCCTCACGTCCCTGTAGGGAGAGTGCCGCCAGCTGCAATCCTGCAATCCAGCCTTCAGTCCGCTGCTCCAGGGCAGCAACATCGCCCGCCGAAATCTTTAAACCCATCCCTTGGTTTAGAAAAGCCGCCGCCTCGTCCGGCGTGAACCGCAGGTCGCTCACCCTAAGTTCAGTCAAGTCACCGTGGGATCTCAAACGCGCCAGCGATAGGGGCGGGTCCGCGCGGCTGGCAATAATCAGATGCACCTGGGGCGGCAAATGGCTGAGGAAAAAGCTGATTCCATCATGAATGGCCTGAGTCTCAATGGCATGGTAGTCATCTAGAACTAGAGCAACATTCCCCTCAATAACTGTCAGCTCGTTGAGCAGCGTCATCAAGATTGCTTCGATTTCAGGGGGTTGCGAAGATTGCACTAATGAGAGCGATCGCTCACCAAGGTTCGGTTGAATGGTTTGCAGCGCGGCGATCAGATAGGTCCAGAAAACAGCCGGATCATTGTCGCTTTGGTCTAAAGAAACCCAGGCAACGGGTCTCGTGGGTACAGCGGCTGCCCATTCTGCTATCAGCGTCGTTTTACCAAACCCGGCTGGGGCTGAAACCAGAGTTAGTTTGCGCTGTGGGTGGATGCGTTTGATTAGCCGTGGGCGCGAAACTCTCTCCGCAGACCATTTTGGGAGGTAGAGCTTGGTCTCCAATACAGGGAGTTTTAAAGTCGTTGGTCTCGCCGAGACAGTCATGGATATGTCTGCATGCTTTAGGATGACTCTATAAAATGGCGAATTGATTGAATCTAGAGGTTTCTCAGCTATACGGAGAGTTGAGCTTTCACACTCGTCACTACGCCTTTAAAGGTTATAAGTTGAATATCAAAGATGAATGCGCTAATCAAACCGGAAACTTCTGAGATGGTACGTTCTGCTAGTCTGGACTTTCAAGCTTTTTGTTTAAGCCCTCTCATGCTAGAAGCTGTCATCAGTTAGATGGTTGGCGCCTTATACAGCAAGGGTTACAGCTCCTAGCCGGCTTGTTGGACGGGCGTTTTTGGTTTGCCCTGTCAGGCTTCTGTACTTAACTAATGACACACCCTGGTGCAGTTGACACAAGTGCCGATAGAAACCGGGTTAAACAGACTGACAACAGTAGGAGCAAAAAATTAAAAAGATTCTTCCGCCAGTGCGTACTCCCTTCACCTGTTCAGGCATCAACGCTTATCCGTCGATTCTTGTTGAAGTTTTTCCAAGGCTTGCTTAATAGATGCCCCCAGTTACCTAACTTAAACGCTCAAATATGAAAGCTGCGATCGCCTCTCTTAAATCTGCCCTAGAAACTGCTCTAGTCAATGCCTTTGGGGATGACCTAGCCGGCACCGACCCAGTTCTGGTGCCCACCAATAATCCCAAATTTGGCGATTATCAGGCCAATGTGGCCATGTCTTTGGCCAGACAGTTGAAAAATAAGCCCCGCGCGATCGCCGAACAGATCGTCGCCAATCTAGACGTGAGCGAGCTATGTGAACCGCCGGAAATTGCGGGGCCAGGGTTTATCAATCTCAAGTTCAAAACTGAGTTTTTAGAAGCGCAGCTTAAAGAGATTCACCAAAGCGATCGCCTCGGGGTTGCGCCCGTTGAAAATCCGCAGCGGGTGATTGTGGACTTCTCTAGCCCTAACATCGCCAAAGAGATGCATGTGGGGCATCTGCGCTCCACTATCATTGGCGATACCCTTGCCCGAGTGCTGGAATTTTTGGGCCACAACGTGCTGCGGCTAAACCACGTCGGCGACTGGGGAACCCAGTTTGGCATGTTGATTACCCACCTGCGAGAAGCCTGTCCTGAGGCGTTGACATCTTCAGAAGCTGTCGATATCGGCGATTTGGTCGCATTCTACAAACAGGCGAAAAAGCGGTTTGACGAAGATGACGACTTTAAGCTGCGATCGCGCCAAGCCGTCGTCGATCTGCAGTCGGGGGAAGCAGCGGCAACCCAAGCCTGGAAAATATTGTGTGCGCAGTCACGCCAAGAATTTCAAAAAATCTACGATCGCCTAAATATCAAAGTGCAGGAACGGGGTGAGTCGTTTTACAATCTGCTGCTGTCTGATGTAGTCAAAGATTTAGATGAGGCCGGACTGCTGGTAGAAGATCAGGGGGCCCAGTGCGTTTTCCTCGACGGCTTCACCAACAAAGATGGCGATCCGCTGCCGCTAATTATCAAAAAATCTGACGGTGGCTTTAACTACGCCACCACTGACTTAGCTGCGGTGCGCCAGCGGATTCAACAAGAAGAGGCTAAGCGCATTCTGTACGTTGTCGATGCGGGTCAGGGCAATCACTTCGCCCAGGTATTTCAAGTAGCTGGAAAAGCAGGCTGGATTCCCGAAGATATCGAACTGACCCACGTGCCCTTCGGTGTCGTGCAGGGGGAAGACGGCAAAAAGTTCAAGACCCGCTCTGGCGAAACCGTGCGGCTGAAAGATTTACTGGATGAGGCGGTAGCCCGCGCCCGCGCTGATTTGGAACAACGCATTGCCGATGAAAACCGGGACGAGCCGGAGACCTTTATCCAAGAAGTGGCCGAAAAGGTTGGCATCGGCGCGGTGAAGTATGCCGACCTTAGCCAAAACCGCACCAGCAACTATATCTTTAGCTACGACAAAATGCTGGCCCTCCAGGGCAACACCGCTCCCTATATGCTCTATGCCTATGTACGGGTGCAGGGCATCAGCCGCAAAGGGGGCATTGATTTTAAGCATTTGGGCGCTAATGCGGCGATGCATCTAACGGAAGCTGCCGAACTGACCTTAGCGAAGCATATTTTGCAGCTCGATGAACTGCTAGATGAAGTTGCCGCCGATTTGCTGCCCAATCGCCTCTGCCAATATCTATTTGAACTCAGCCAGAAATTTAACCAGTTTTACGATCGCTGCTCGGTGCTGCAGGCAGAAGAACCCCAGCGCACCTCACGGCTGATGCTGTGTGATGTGACGGCACGCACGCTCAAGCTGGGACTCTCGCTACTCGGAATCGAAGTGCTAGAGCGGATGTAGGCGATCGCTTGTTCAATATATAAAGCTTGATCTGCGGAGTTTTGATGCCTAGGTTTGAAGGACAAGATTCACAAAACTATGATGCCAGAATTCAAAAGCTGATTCCTGGCTATAGCCTTTTGCAGCAGTTAACCGCAGCAAAACTAGCCTCTCTCTTTCAAGCATCCGCAAACTTTTTAGTTGTTGGCGCTGGCACTGGCAGTGAAACCATTGCTTTTGCCAAAGCTAATCCACTTTGGACGTTCACCGCCTTAGATATATCTGAAGATATGTTAGAAATTGCTCGACGAAACTTTTCTAACGAAAACCTACAACATCGCATCAATATTTACTGCGGAGAACTTTCGACACTTATATCAGAGACGCCCTTCGATGCAGTCATCTGTTTTTTTGTGATGCACTTCTTGCCCCACAATGGCATAAAGCAGGATTTTTTACTGGCACTCAATCAACAGCTCAAATCGGGTTGTTTTCTATTTACAGCTGATTTAATGAAGCCCCTGTCGAATCATGAACGCAGGGCTCAAGCCGTGATGAGCCAAAACTTAGGGCTTACCTTAGCGCAATCACAACAAATGCTTGAACGGCTTAACTCAGATTTTTATCCGCTTTCACAGTCAGAGTTCGAGCATTTAGCCAATAAAGCTTCTTTTGCAAAACCGATTCAGTACTTTCAAGCGTTTGGTTTTCATGCCTATATGCTTGAGAAAATTGCAGACATCGAAGGCTAGAGGATGCCCAAAGTTAACAGGCAGATGTTAAGTAGATGGTCAAAATTAAACGTTGCCGAGACATGACATCATTGAAGCCCCCAAAACTCAATTCTGAGGACTTTGACTCCGGCCT
>JBCDFX010000330.1:0-4992 GCA_039177155.1 Cyanobacteria bacterium P01_H01_bin.119 | reverse complement strand
GTCGAGAACATCTGAGCTGCCACCCCTGGTCGACCAATCATGCCGGCTCCTGCAATGCTGACCTTGGCCATCCGCCGATCTACCATTACTTCGGCTTCGTCTATGGCGTCGGGGGCATGGCGCAAGGCGGGGGCGATCGCAGCGGCAACGGCCTCCGCCCGTGGCAGCGTGCCGTGGGTCACCGTAAAGGCGATATCGTTACTGTTGCCGTCGTGGATGGACTGAATAATCAAATCTACATTTAGGGCCTGCTGGGCAATTTCGCCAAACAGCCGCGCAGCAATGCCGGGGCGATCGGGAATGCGCAACAGCGCCACTTTCGCCTGATTAGTGTCAAACTCTATGGCGTCTACCGGATGGGCAATTTCTAAACCCTCCAAAGGCCGGGGATGGGGCACAGGCGAGACCACCCGCGTCCCCGGTTCGTCGGTCCAACTGGAGCGCACCACAAGCTGAATGCCGTAATTTCGGGCAATTTCTACCGCCCGAGGATGGAGCACCTTTGCGCCCAGGCTGGCCAGCTCCAGCATCTCGTCGGAGGTGATTTCGGCCATTAGCTGGGCCTCCGGCACCAGTCGAGGATCGGTGGTCAAAATGCCTGGAACGTCCGTATAAATTTCGCAGCAGTCTGCCTGGAGAGCTGCCGCAAGGGCTACAGCGGAGGTGTCTGAGCCCCCCCGTCCCAGAGTCGTAATTTCTAAATCATCGGACTGGGCAATGCCTTGAAACCCAGCAACGACTACAACTTCTCCGTCTTGCAGGTGACGAGCAATGCGGTCGGTTTTGATGCGCAAAATCCGGGCGCGGGTATGGTCGGCCTCCGTGACAATGCCCACCTGAGCCCCGGTTAGGGAAGTGGCGCTCTGACCCAGAGCTTGCAGCGCCATGCTCAGCAGAGAGATCGACACCTGTTCCCCGGTGGAGAGCAGCATATCCATTTCTCGGCGGCTAGGGCTGTCCGTAATTTCGCTCGCCAGTTTAACTAATTCATCCGTGGTTTTACCCATGGCAGAGACGACTACCACTACAGCATTTCCGGCCTGTGCTGTGCTGCGGACGCGCTCTGCTACTGCCTGAATGCGGGCTACAGTTCCGACCGATGTTCCCCCATACTTTTGGACAATCAGCGCCATGGGCTAACCTGTCTTTTGCGAATGTCTGCTGACTTTGCAGTTTAAGGGGTAGGGAGCGCTCCCATCCACCTTGAGTCAAAGTCGCTCACCAAATTTTACATTGGCGGTATTTCAAAAGCAGACAGAGTAGCCGAAGTGATGATTAAAAATTTTTGGTCAAGCCTTTGAGCCTGAGCAGTGCGCTCCAATACGTTCGTTGCATTCTATGAATTGAGAACTGCTGCAAAGCCTGTTTAGAGCGGAAATGCGTGGCTAGAGGAAAGAACACCGTGGCGGGGGGTGCGCAACTCTTTAGCCTTGCGCCGAGCTTTCCAACTGCGAATAGAGGCAGCCTTGCGCTGATTGGGGGTCATATAGCGATCTAGGGGCACAATGCGCTCTTCTAGGTCGGAGAGGCTTGTGGTGGCTGGCGTATTTAGGCAGCTCGATAGGCTGCTCAAGTGGGGCTCCAAATCTAGCACTCGCTTGAGTTCGCTGAGGGTTTGGTAGCGCTCGTTAACATCGGGCTGCAACATTTTGGTGAGCACATTGGCAAAGTAGCGGCTAAGGGTACAGCATTTTTGCCACTGCACCTCTCCAGTGGCCGGATCGGTGTCAAATTCCATCGGCGATCGCCCCGTAAGCATATAGAGGCAGGTCATTCCCATGGCATAAATATCGCTGGCGTAGCTGGGTCTGAGGGTCAACTGCTCAGGGGGAGCAAAGCCTAGGGTCCCCACAAATTGGGTAGTAGGGGCGCGGTAGGCATGATCGTCGGCGGCAGCAATCACCTCTCGTACGGCGCCAAAATCAATTAGCACCAGCCGACCGTGCTCTTTACAGCGAATTAGGTTGGGGGGCTTAATATCTCGGTGAATAACTCGGTGCTTATGAACGTACTGCACCACCGGAATCAGCTCCCGGAGGAACTGCTTAGTTTTGGTTTCGTTTTGAACACCGGCCCGACGAATTTCCTTTGTCAGCGTTTCACCCTGGACGTATTCCTGCACCAGAAAAAACTCGCCCTTGAGGGTGAAGTAGTCGAGCAGCATCGGAATTTGGGAATGGTTACCGAGCTTTGCTAAGGTTTTGGCCTCCCGTTTGAAACGCACCTTGGCTCGCTCTAGAGCCAGTGCGCTGCTGCTCTTTGGGGAAAGCTGCTTAACGACGCACAGCGGAGAAGCGGGCAGCATCACATCCTGGGCGAGGTAGGTTACCCCAAACCCGCCCCGACCTATCACTCGGAGCAGGCGATAGCGATTGCGAAACAGATGTTCAGAACCACAGAGATGCTGAAGGGTGATGCCACCGTTCTCAGATGCCTTGCGAAACTCAGACAAGTTGGGGAGAGACGTTTTCATGACGCTGACTTCTCCATTGGAAAGCGAGGGAACTCAGTATATATAAACTTACGGTAAAGTTTGTTGCCCCATAAGACTGTGATCTCGATCGGTCATCTTTATGACCCTTTCACAAAAGCAGGTCATTAGTATAGCTTGGTATCAATGTTAAAGAAAGACAAAACTCACTTTAAGCGGCCTTTTTCTAAGCAGTCTTTAGTGAAAACCAAAAGGTTGTGCCTCGATTCAGCTCACTTTCGACGTTGATTTGACCGCCTTGGAGCTCAACCAAGCGCTGACAAATGGCTAACCCAATGCCGGTGCCGCCAGAGCTGCGATCGCGGGAGCGATCGGCTCGCCAAAATCGCTCAAACACGTGGGGCAAATCTTCTGGGGCAATTCCTACGCCTGTATCGGCGATCGCGATCCAGAGCGTGCTGGGTTGGTTAGCCTCGGTCCAGGCCCGGACCGTAATCTGTCCCTTTGGGGTGTAGCGCACTGCGTTGCCCAAAAGGTTAATTAAAATTTGCTCCACCCGTTCCGGATCGGCTAAGGCTAGGGGCAGCTTTTCAGGGGAGTCGAGGGCGATTCTGAGGTCTCGATCTGCCGGAATCTGATCGACAAAGCGCTGCACCACCCGCTCTAAAAGTGATGGCAGCTCAATCGGCTGAGCCTGGATGGGCAGATAGCCTGCCTCCAGCTTGGATAGCTCCTGTAAATCATCGACTAACCGCTGGAGCCGGCTGGTCTCCGTGGCCAATCGGCTGTAAATTTCGGAATCTGCCGTCACCGTGCCGTCGGCGAGTCCTTCTAAGTACCCTCGCAAAATGGTCAATGGCGTGCGGAGTTCGTGGGTTAAATCGCCCACAAGCTGCCGGCGGCGGTGCTCTACGCCTTCTAAATCCGTCGCCATCCGGTTAAAACTGCTCGCTAGCCGATTAAACTCCGGTATCGTCTGGGGAGGTACCCGCTGGTCGAGCTGGCCGTGGGCAAACTTTTCGGTTACGGCCTCAATCTGCTGTAGGGGGCGTACAATCCGCTGAGACACCACATAGCTCAGCCCGCCTGCTGCGCTACCGCCAATTAAAATTGACCACATCATGCCCCGCGTCCAGGCAAACTGAAACCCCTTGACCAACTGGGTTTGCATTTGCTGTACCCGAAAGCCCCGGCCTTCAATCCGCTTTAGAGACACCACAAATAACCGAGGAGAATAGAGCCAGCCAATGCTGGCCAGTGTGACAATACCAACCCCCATCACAATCAGGTAGGACAGCAGCAGCCGACTTTGTAAATTGGGTTTAGCCATCGTCTTCAAATTTGTAGCCGACTCCAATCACCGTTTTGACAAAGGACGGATGGGCTGGATCGGGTTCAATTTTTTTGCGTAAACGAGCCACGTGGGTGTCCACAACTCGCTCATCGCCGTAAAAGTCGTTGCCCCACAGCCGTTCAATTAGCTGAGCACGGTTCCATACCCGGCCAGGGTAGCTCATAAAAGTCGCTAACAGGTCAAATTCCAAGGCGGTTAACTCTAGATCTTCTAACGCGTCGCCGGCTGCCTGGCGCTGCACCGTTCGCTGAGTGGCATCTAGGTTGAAATGGGCTGTTTGATAGGTTTTGCTTTGGGGGTCGCCGCCGTGGCGCAGGCTGCGACGCAGCAAGGCCCGCACCCGGGCCACTAGCTCGCGGGGGCTAAATGGTTTTACCAAATAGTCATCGGCACCGGTAGACAGGCCAATAATGCGATCGATTTCTTCACCCTTGGCGGTCAGCATCAAGATGTAGGGATCTTTTTCGCCAGGCTGCTGGCGAATCCGGGCGCACACTTCTAATCCATCTAGCTCAGGCAGCATCAGATCCAGCACGATTAGGTCGGGCTGGAGGCTCTGGAACATCAGCAGGGCCTGTTTGCCATCTCGACAGGTGTGGCAGGTGAAGCCTTCTTTTTCTAAATAAAGCTTAATCAGTTGAGCAATCTCGAATTCGTCTTCGACGATTAGGATAGTCATTGATTTTTAGAAAAGTTTGTCACGCCTACAGCAGAAAGGATGGATCATCTAGCCCTTCCTGAGTAAGATTCTACGCAACTGCCCCCGTGGGTGGATTGCGTTACAGATTCTTTACCGTCACTCCAGCTTAGCTAGTTTGCTTTATGGTTACCCCTCTAGCTTCAACTGAAACCTATTTATCCGAACTGGCGGCGGCAACCCAGCGGCTCACATCGCTTTTGAACGACCGTGAAGCGGTCGAAACTGCGCTGCAGATACGGCTAGCGACTAAACCTAATGCGCTGCTGGTTTTGGCCGAGCATCACTCGTCTGAGCACACCGATCAGCAGCAGTTGCTCAAGACCCTAGAAGCTGCGCTGCGATCGCTGCTGGCAGAACTTCCTTTTCCCGATACCCTAGGTCAGGCGCTGGCTCAGCGGCAGGCGATCGCGGTGCGGGTATTTTTGCGTCACCTAAATCAGCCTAAGCCTTACAAAGCCCACAGCTTTAAATGGCGGCCCAGCGATTCTATGGGAGAAGTGTTCGGGG
>JBCDFX010000329.1:0-4998 GCA_039177155.1 Cyanobacteria bacterium P01_H01_bin.119 | reverse complement strand
GTAGACAGATGACCATCGATGCAGCTCAAATTCGTCGAGAAATTTTGGCCCAGGTGCGGCAGCGGGGGCTCCATAAAACTATCTGTCCCTCAGAAGTGGCGCGATCGCTCTCTCCACACCATTGGCGGGATCTAATGCCCCAAGTACGTGACGTTGGTATCAGCCTGGCTGAGGCGGCGTTGATTCATGTGACTCAACGCGGTCAAATTGTTGATCCAAAGACAGCCAAAGGGCCAATTCGCTACCGAGTCACTCAAAAAGGATTAAAAGCGCTTTAAGCGTGACTGAAAATATTTAACGATTCGCGCACCGAGGCTAAAGGCGTCTGCCAGTTTTGCTCAAAAGCATAGGCAAAGAGAGACTTGCTCTTTAAGCCCAGCCAAAATCCCTTTGCTACCGTCCACAGCACCTGAGGATTCCGCAGCATTTCCAGCGGCACAAATGTCAGCACAAACACATTTAGCATGTCCCAATCTTGAGCCAAACAAAACGCCGCCAGACCAAACTCCCCATTAGGACTGGCATCAAACCCCGTAATCACGTGGCTGACATCGTGGTTGATGCTAGCTCGTCGGCCAATCCAGTTATCACTGCCGTCTTCCTGAAAAAACTCATCTAAATCAAAGCCGTTAGCCAGCATATGACGACCGTAGGCTCCTCCCAAAGTGCCCTCTGGCAGGGTCGCCAAAGCCTGCAAGTCAATTTGGGATAAGTCGACATTCTTCAAATGAGCGCCTTGCTGAGCCCAGCGAGCCTCCACCCAACGCTGCCAGCGGCTGTGCTCGGCTGCCGCAATGATGTGATTGATTCCGGCTGAAGGGTCAGCCAGAAAGGTTTGATAGGCCAATCGGAGTTCGCGCCAGTTGACGCCGTGAACATCAGAAGCATTGAGAGTAGCTGCCGTCATGGTAGACTCCTTAAGAGATTATTATTCAACTAATAGCATATTCACTTAGTCGAATATATATTCTCATAGTTGCATATGTCAATGGCATCACAAAATATGCCCTGGAATCTGACTTGCAACTCGTCTAAGCCTTTCAGCGGATTGAGAGGTCAGCAATTGGACAGTTGCATCCGGTTTTGGCTCGACCCCAAAGATGAGGGGAACCCAAGGCATCGTCCTTCCGACTGCAAGATGCAAGAGGGCGGTGCGTAAGTCATACGTATGCGAGCCGCTAATTTTTTTAGCGTGTTGGCGTAAATCTGCTGCTTTGGCGGTGTAGTCAAAACAACCGTCAATTCGTCCGCCCTATCTGCTCAAGTTTGGAGGTTCATCCATGGAACGCGGCCCCGATCAAGATTTATTCAGTCCATTTGCTCGCAAGCTGGTGTTGCTATCGTGGATCTGCTCATCCGTCTGGTTAGTCTACGGCATGTTTACTCAGCGATACCCTGCGACTTATCTGGTTGAATGGCAGGTTCAGCTCTTCAACGGCTACTACTACCCCAAAATCACCATCCTGCTGCTGCTAGTGGCAGCAGGAATAACATCAGGGTTAGTCGGCGTATCGCTAGATTTTATTACTCAGAGAGGTCCCTTTCGGCCTCACTCAGATTAAGGGCTGTCATTAATGCCTAAACCAGTGCCCCGCCACAGCTTGACCCGCTTCCGGCAGTGCAGCCATAGCAGTAGGAAGCCGTTTTAATGCGATCAATTACATCGAGGTGACCCGCCTCAAGTAGGGTTTTAACCGTGATTGGAGTACCCTCCGGCGTTGTCGCCGGAATCTGAGCCATCTGGTTAAAATCGCAGTCGTATACGTTGCCTAAGTAGTCAATTGAAAGCTCATTGCGGCACATTAGGTGCGCTACCGTGCCTAAATTGAAGTGAGTTTCTAAAAACTGCAAATAGGGCTGATACAGTTGCTTTGCCTGGAGATATTGCTTCACCCGGCCAATCGGCAAGTTGGTAATGGTAAATAACTGATTGAACACAATGTCAAAGTGCTCCGATAGGTACTGGCGATAGTCCTGAGTTAAGCGAGCTTGATCAGGCGTCAGCGAAAAGCGATCGCTGCGGGGCACGGGCGGGTTATAGACCAAATCTAAGATGAGAGCGGGATCTCGGCCATAGCCCAGTTGATTCAACCGCTGAATGGCTTGAACCGAGGCATTGTATACGCCTGCTCCTCGCTGCTTATCCACATTATCTGGAAGGTAGCAGGGCAAGGATGCCACAACTCGTACCTGCTGCTGTGCAAAGTAGTCTGGCAAATCCTCGAATCCGGGTTCAAAAAAGATCGTTAAATTAGAGCGCACAATAACTTCTTTGCCATGGCGTCGGGCCGTCTCCACCAAGGGTCGAAAGCCATAGTTCATCTCCGGCGCGCCCCCGGTCAAATCCACAGTTTGAATTTGAGGAAACCGCTGAATTAGCTCAATCAAATGACCGCAAATTTCAGGTGATAGCTCTTCAGTGCGGTTGGGACCGGCCTCAACGTGGCAGTGGGTGCAGGCCAAGTTGCAGCGACGCCCTAAATTAACCTGCAACACGCTAATAGAAGCTTTCGTTAGCGGCGCGTCTAATTTTTGGTGAAACGGCGTAACCTGAACGGTTGAAACGGATTCGGGAGCCTGAACCATATCTCTTCTCAGAAACAACTAAGGAAACAACCAGGAGCTAAATCATATTGTTTTCCTTAGTGTGGCCCTATTTCCACGAGTTGAAGCTGAATTTCATCTGAAAACTCCATGAGAAAGTCTTCGACTGGGGTGCATCCAAAATGAAACAAGCCACGTAATTTGATCGTGACCCGCTATGGGCTTTCTGCAAATACTCAACCAAAAAGTTAGGCCTGCTGCACCCGCTCGACAGCATCTGACGGTAAACAGATTAGATTGTCGCCGTAGTTTTGAATCAGCCCTCGCTGGCGGAGCTTACCCATCAGCCGGGTGACGGTGACACGAGTTGAACCAATGGCGCTACCAATTTGAGCGTGGGTCAGTGGCCAAGGAAGATAATAGCCTTGATCGCTGGTTTCTCCATACTCTTCAATTAGTAGGGTCAAAAAGCCTAGCAGACGGTCAATCGTGCGACGCTGCCCTAAAGTGCTTAGCCACAGCAGCTTACGCTGATGCTGATAGCGAAAAGCACCTAAGACTTCCCGCCGAAAGTGGGGCCAAGTGTCTAGGTCGTTCCAATATAGCCAGATGACCGCGGTTTGATCGACATGGGCATAGCTCTGAAGCACAAAGGGCGACTGGGCCACAATTTCAAACGGTTGACCTGCACCAACAAATCCTAAGAAGGCTTCCTCAGCGGCAATCAGAGGCGGGCGAGAGGTTCCGCTTTGCTTTCGAATGCTGGCGCTAACCTGCGAATGACCGACCAGGCGAACCGCACCGTGATGGATTAGATAGAGCAAGCCAGAGCGAGCAGGGATTCGCTCATCACGGTTGAACGTCCGATAGCGATAGTGTTCTTGGGCCCAATCCAAGATGCGTTGCCAGGTCAGGAAAGGACGCGAGCTGTCAGAAGGAGAAGATGGATACATGGTGCGGCATTTCAGTTATGCAGAACGGTGAACGAGAACTGAATGGACGGCTCAGCAGAGAGGAATCTGGGTAAAAATCTTTAACGAAAACGACGTAGGCTTCAAACCCGTTGCTCTTTACAATCTCGATAGCGTTAGTGTACTACTGAATCCGTAAAACCACAGATACTGTCTTTAGTATATAAGGCACCTCTCTTTCTTAAAGTATTCAAATAAACGATAAATGTCAGCGCTCTCAGCACAATGGCTCAATTTAATCTGATTATTGAATGCGATCGCATCAATATTAGACATGATTTTGGCAAGATGACTTTTTTTTGCGATTAATGGCTGAGATAACGGGCAATAAACCAGAGCGTAAATGCAGAATTCAGATAATATTCTGAAACTGACCTAGCGTTGTGCCAATCGGGCAGACTTAGCCTGTACTGTCGTGAATTTTTACCAAAAAGTTTCCGTAGGCGCTATTTTGGCCAGGCGTTTGCTGCGCGCTGTCGATTATTTAGAAGCTGCTAATTATTTAGAGGCTACTGATTGCTTAGAGGCTGCTGATTGCTTAGAAGCTGCCGTACGATGCGCTTTTCTCAGCCCGACTGATAGAGCTGCTCGAACCCGATTTGGCCTATCCGCCCAATCCCAGAACCAATTCCAAAAACAACCACAGGTCGCTGTAGTGCCAGAGGTATACCTGCTGCCTAGCACTTTTCCAGTGAGCTATCGCAGCGCCATCGCCCGTCAACTCTGCGCCCGTTGGCAGAGGCCCTTACCCAACGTGATTGAGCAGCTACGCCAAGTTTTGCAGCCCGCTGAGAGCACTCTATCGGACATAAATCTGGGCGCAGAACTGTTAGATAAGCAACGGCATTCAATCCCTGCCCCCCGTGAAACCAAAAATATAGAGAATCTAGACTTTACCTTTGCTATTTCCGAAACCGGATGGCTAGAGGCAACCCTAACACTGCCTGCCCTGACCCAGTGGCTAAATGAGTTAAATCAACTCGACAGCGTTATTCAAGCTAAAACCGACTGCCCCGTTCAGCCACTGATTAAGCCAGACTGCTTTCGATGGCAGCATCTCCATGCCCGCTGTTGCTTCTATCTGCGAGTTGGTGAACAGCAGGGCATGATTAAACTCAGCTCAGCGTCACCGCGATCGCCCCTGCAAATTGTCAATCCAGATCCGCTGCCCTGGGCTGCGCAGCTACAGCCTGGTGAGCCGGCGCTAAAGCGCTACAAAGCACAGATTCAAACGGTGATGGCTATTTGGGACAGGCTTGCCCTGTTGAAGGGCGATCGCCGCGTTAAACAACTCGCTGCTCAGCTCGATCGACTGTGCGATCAAACTGAAGCTGCAGATCGACTGCGATCGCCCCTGGGCTTTTGGCAGCAGACCTCACCCTGCACTTTAGACTCAGAAGCGGCTGCATATCAGTCCAGCCTAAGACAGCTTGAATTGAGTTTAGTAAGAACTGTTCAGGTTACTGTGAAACATGCGCTTATG
>JBCDFX010000328.1:0-5001 GCA_039177155.1 Cyanobacteria bacterium P01_H01_bin.119 | reverse complement strand
GCGATCGCATTACAGAGTAAATTATCGACAACTTGGCTAAACGTCTCGACATCTGAGGGTAGCCAGAGTTTGCCATCGGGATAATTAATTTGCAGCGATTTTTCCCGAATCAGCGGAGAAAGGGCCTGGCATCGCTCTCCAATTAAAGCGCCTAGCTCAACTTGGGAGGCCCCGCAACCGCGATCGCTTCGATCAGCCACCATTGATGTTAAGCGCGCAGACAGCTCTGTAATCGTTGAGCGAAAGCCATCAAACCAAAATTTGCCTTGGGCATCTAGCTGACTTTCTAACAGCGGCAAATACAGTTTGACTAAGCCAAAGGACTGACGCATTTGATGCTCTATGCTTCTGAGCAAATGCTCCAAATAGTCAATGCGTGATTGATGCTGAATCTGGGTTTTCAAGAGTTTAAGTAAGCAGGCGATCCCTCGCGTAGCGACCTGAAGCTGCTCAATCTCTTGGGGACATAGCTTTTGCAGAGCCAGCACCAGTAGAAAGTCTGAGCCGCCTGGTAGAACGGGCAGCACATACAACCGAAGCGTTAATTGGCCGCTACCCTTGCACACGGTTAACGCTGAAGGGTTAACCGCTTCACCATGAGACAAAATAGCAAGTCGATTAAGGTCTAGGTTGAGATTTTCAAAAGGGTTGCTTACGCCCAGAGTTGAATCCCAAAGCTGATTAGCAAATTGAGTTTCCGGTAAATCTGGACATTGCCAAGCTAGGCCGCCAGCAACAAGCCTCAGAGCATTAACCTGGGGTAAAAAAACGTGAGCAAATGCCTCTTCAATCACGCTATCGTGCGCTTTCTTAACTAAGAGGGCTGTCATAGCTTCTGGAATAGTAGGACAGGGCTTAAAGCACATCCGACCTGTCAGCTAGAGTTTTTTAAGACCAAAGCTGGAGCAGGATGCGGTTAAGCGATCAATAGTTCACCTGACTACTTAAGCCGGAGTATCTCGGCTCAAAAAATCGCGGTGGGGATAAAAATTCCAGGAACACAAAGTTATCGAAGCCGCACACATATAGCTGTCATCTACCTAAAGACATACTATGCCCACTCCCAAACAGACGACTTAGGCTTAAGGTTTCCCTCAATATTTCGACTAAGGTCTAATTTGCGATCGCAGCGACAGGGCTTCAATGGGGTTGTTCATCTTGTAGCCTCCACACAGTGCGGCTTACTGGGATTTCCCAATGATTCCAGCGGTATCACAAACCCTAGCTCGGGTCTTAGCTTGCCAAACATCCCTTGAGACAGTGCAGCAAGTCACCTTCGATCACCCTCGAACGCAACCCAGCGCCAGAGTCGGGATCAATCTCTATGCCTACGATGTTCGACCAGCCGATGGGCTATCTCACCGCCGTGAGGAAACCCACCGCTCCGCAGTACTCACTGCCGCAGCTTCTGCTCCAGAGCAGGGGCTGACCCAATTGCCCCCCGGAAAAAATATAGAGATTTCTTTCCTAATTGTGGCCCATGACCAAACCCGTCTTGGGGAGCAGCGCTTGCTCTCCGAGGCGCTGGCCTGCTTTGTAAACGAGGCCAAAATTCCCCACGATCTGCTGGCGCCCGTGCTGCAAAACTGGGGTGGGTTAGCCGTCGCGATCGCCCGTCCCCTGGAGCTTACGACCCTATGGCGCGCCCTAGGCGTGCCGCTGCAGCCCGCCCTTTATCTAACCGTAACCGTCCTTGAATCGGGGTTTCAGCCCCATCCTGCCCCGGTTTGCCTGGGGGAGTAGGAGCGCTGGGGCAGTCTGCTCCAGCACCAAACCGTGCTAAATCCCATGATTTAACGGCTTTGAACCGCCCAAACTGACCCATTATCCATGTTTACGTTGAGGTTTTAACCATGCCCAGACTCGACTACTTCGCCCCAGGCGTTTATATCGAAGAAGTCAATCGTGGAAGTCGCCCCATTGAAGGCGTCCCAACTGCGGTGGCAGGATTTGTCGGTTTTACCGAAGATATTCGCGGCGGCGCCGCCCCCCTAAAACCCATGTTGGTGACCAATTGGGACCAGTACCTGGCCTATTTTGGCCGGCCCAACTCCGATGGCTTTACCGACTTTAATGCCTATCTGCCCTTCTCAGTCTACGGCTGGTTCTTAAACGGCGGCGGGCGCTGCTGGGTTGTGAGTTTGGGCACCCAGCTCCCCGGCACCGATGCCCCTTCGGCGGAAGAATCGGGCACCCACCTGATGAATCGCCGTCAGCGCCCTACCCTAAATCTGGCGCGGCGCGCCAGCAGCAGCCTAGCGGTGTCCAACGGCAGCCGTCCCCCCTCGATTTCTGTCCGCATCAGCGACAGTACCCCCAGGCCCAGCGACGATGACAGCATTCCACCCGATACCGGGGAATTCTTTGCCGTATCGGTGATGGACGGTGATACAGAGCTGGAGCGCTACGACCATCTGAGTATGGATGCCGAGGTAGACACCGCCGTAGCAGACTATGTGGTAACTGCCCTGGAAGACTCAGAGCTATTAACCGTATCCGATATTGCCCAGGCCGGCAGCCCCTTAGCCCGTCGCCCCAGCAACGGCTACTGTGAAATTAGCCCGCCCCCCTTTATTGCCGCGCCCGAAACCTTCTCCCGCGATGTAGAAGGGGTGCGCGACGATCGCACCGGGGTGCAGGGCCTCTTTGAGGTTGATGAAATTACCATCCTGGCCTGCCCCGACCTGATGCGGGCCTACGAAGCGGGGATTATGAACCTAGATCAAGTTCACGGCGTAATGGATTTGATGGTGAGCAACTGTGAAGGAGCCGCCTCCGGTGATATTCCCAATCCACCCAATCGTATGGTGGTGCTCGATCCGCCCCCTAACCGCACCAAACCTCAGGATATTAGCCGCTGGCTGTCGGAGGAGTTCAACCGGCGATCGCAGTTTGCCGCCCTCTACTATCCTTGGATTACCGTTGCCAACCCCCGCGACAACGGTCGGCCGATTTCAATTCCCCCCTGCGGCTACGCAATGGGCGTTTGGGCCCGCACCGACGAAACGCGCGGCGTGTACAAAGCCCCCGCCAACGAAGTGCCTCGCGGCGTGTTGGGCTTGGCCTACGACTGCAACTTCCGAGAGCAGGAGCTGCTCAATCCCAAGGGCATTAACTGTATTCGCTCCTTTGCCAACCAGGGCATCCGCATCTGGGGGGCCCGCACCCTGGTCGAACCTGACCAAACCGAGTGGCGCTATATCAATGTCCGCCGCCTGATGAGCTATATCGAAAAGTCCGTAGAACTCGGCACCCAGTGGGCTGTATTTGAGCCTAACGACGAAGATCTCTGGGCACGGGTGACCCGCACCATTAGCAACTTTCTCACCGGGCTATGGCGGCAGGGTGCCCTAATGGGCAACAACCCCTCCCAGGCGTTCTACGTCAAGTGTGACGGCGAACTCAATACCCCTGACTCAATGATTTTGGGCCGGCTGTATGTCGAAATTGGCGTAGCGCCAGTGCGCCCGGCAGAGTTTGTGATCTTCCGCTTTAGCCAGTGGACCGGGCAAGACGAAGGCTAACATCTGCATCCATAGGGACAGGGGCGAGGGAGCTTGCCCCTGCAAAATCCCAATGTCATAACCTTCAACCACATCCCAGTTTCTGGCTTTTGCCAAAAAACTCTAGTTTCAAAGCGCCAGTTTCAAACCGCCAGCTCCAAATGGGATATGGCTTAAATTTTTAAATTTCCCTACCCCTCTCGGAGGACGATTTTTATGGCTAACACCCTCGCCACCGCCAGTTCTAGTAAGTTTTACATCAGTTGGGAAGGCATCGAAGAGCTGCCGATCAAAAGCATTACTGAAGTTAAATACGAAGCCAAAACTACCGGGGGACAGGCTCCCTTAGAGTGCGGCAAAGGCGGCAGAACCAACCGCCAGTCCACCTCTGGCGGCTTCGACTCCAGCCCCACCCTGACTGTAGAAACCTACCTTAGCGGCGATTCCGCTAGCGCCAGTCGCCTGCTGCACGACTGGTTTAATCAGGCCAAACCTTCTAGCGATTTGGGCATGGGCGACTGGGCCAATGCCCGTAAAAGTGGTTCCGTCGTTCTCTATAACCCCGATGGCGATCAGGAAATTGTGCGCTGGAACTTTGTCCAAGCCTGGGTCAAAAGCTACAGCCTAGGCGATGCCGACGCCACCGGAGAAGAGCTGGCAGTAGAGTCCTACGAGTTTGTCTGCGAAAAAATCGACAAAGTTCTGGCCGGCGGCGATCCCCGCACCTCTACCTCAGCGGTAGCCGCCTAGGGCGCCCCGGTTCTAACCACTGCTAATTAACCGCCGCTAACCGCTTTCACCCACGGTAAATCGGTTAGACCGCGCCGCAAGCGCATCCAACTCTTTTCATCTATCCATTTTTGAGGCACGTTTTTCATGGCCCAAACCCCTGAATACCTAACCTACAGTCGCTTTTTCTTTGAACTGAGTGAGGGTGCTACTGGCAACAGTCAGCAGCTCAAAATCCAAAAGCTAAGCGGCCTAAACATCAACCTAGAAGTGGCCGGAGAAGGCGAATCGATCGGTCTGCAAAAGGGACTTAAAAGCGATACCCAGTTCACCATTTCCTCTACCTCTTTTGAAAACCTGTCCCTAGAGTTTGTCACCACTATCGAAAACGACATCCTGGAGCTGTGGTACAAATCCTGCCATCCCACCAGCTATGCAGGGGGCGGCACCGCCTGGAGCGACAATCGCTCCACCGCCTCTGTTGTCTTTCTCAATAGCGACGGGAGCGAAGGCGCTCGGTTCAATATTATCGACGCCATTCCCACCACTTACACCACCACCCAGATGTCGCCAGACAGCACCGACATCTTTAAAGAAACCGTCGAAATTCACCATGCGGGCATCCACCGGGTGCTGTAGCAATCCTTGATATCAAACCCTCTATGTCAAAACCAACCCATGAAATTCTGACCACATCGCGCTTTTACGTGGGCCTATTTTTAGACGGCAGCGACGACGCGGTAGACGGCTACTTTCAGGAGTGCAAAGG
>JBCDFX010000327.1:0-5034 GCA_039177155.1 Cyanobacteria bacterium P01_H01_bin.119 | reverse complement strand
TACGGGTTGGCTCCCGGAGGCAATGCCGCTGGCTAAGGCTCCGGCGAGGCCGCCATTGGCAACGGCGTTCACTAACGCTGCCGGATCGATGGGCGGCTGGAATAGGGCCAAACTGCGGAAGACGCCGTCAATATTGAGGCTGTTGCGGATCTTGAATAGCCGATCTTCGACCCGATCCCAATAGCCAATAAACTGGGCATTTTCGGGGGTGCAGAAGCGGGTGGAGACGGTGCGGTGGGGATTAAAGGGAATCTGAAGTTCGGGGGGAATACCCGGATCGGTGGCATTGGCAAGGAAATCGGGGAGTTCGGTGATCTGCGATCGCGCCAAATCTGCCTCGACATCTCGGTAGTCGCCCACGGTTTCAAAGGGGCGGGTCTGGCTAATGCGGGGCCGGGGGCCAAGCAGGTTAAAGGCCAGTACATAGAGCAAGATGGCCTCGTTGATCGATTCCCGGGTGTCTTGGCGGAAGAGGTTATCGCCCCAGTCCAGCAGGTTGTCGATATATTTCATCACCACCGCTTTTTGGTAGGTGTTGAGCCGCAGACGGGCGATCGCGTGGGAATCAAAGGGATCTTCGCGGTAGGCTCTGAGGGCGTCACCGTCGGTGAGCATCTCGGCCAGGGTTTCTAGGGATAGATTCCGGAAAGGACGGAAGCGCCAATAGCGGTCGGCGCGGGTACTGGGTGCGCCTCGCTCATCGACCTCCTGAACCGTGGGGTTAAAGATGTAGTGATACCAGTCCTGAGCTTCGGCAAACTTTTGGTTGGCGTTGAGCTGGTTGGCAATTAGGAAGGGAATGTGGAAGAACACTTCGTCATAATAAATGCCGTAAGCGCCCTTGAAGTCAATGATGTTGCCGTCATTGGGGCCTTGGAGGGTTGTCCCAGTGGCATTGCTGCTGTTGAGGTGGTCAAAGTTGGGTTCAGCGGTGTTTTGGGCGGCTAAACTCAACAACCCATCGATGCCTTCAGCAAACAGCAAATCGCTAAGACGCTGCACCGCAAAGGTATTTAGCCGGGCGAAGTTGAACGTTAGCGTTGAGTTGTTGAGTAGTGTATCTGGGCCGTAACGTAATCCGACATCTACCGCTGCGGTATTTTGGATGGCGCTGGGGTCAACGTAATCGAGGCGCTGCTCGGCAGTTTGGGGAGGCGTATGGTTGCTCCCTTCTACGGTGACCAAAAACTGACTATCGCCAATGTCGAGCACATGCCAGCCGGGCTGATTGTGGACATCCAAAATGGTGGTTTCGACCGACTCAATCAAACGGGTGCGATCGTCCTGGGGCGTGCTGGGATCATTTTGGGAATTGTCTTGCAACAGGACGGGGTTGGCTGTGTTCCCTGCGAGGGCAGTTTTTTCTGTCTCAACGGCAGCCGGTAGGGCTATGAATCCGGCCACCTGTTGGATGCGCTGGCGATCGCTGGGATCATAGCGCTCCAGCGGGTGGGCACGGCCAACAACATAGTGGTCTGCGGGGAGTCCCTGGCGAGTTTCAAGACCGATGTAAGGATTATTGGCTTCTGTCAAGCTGAGATCGCGGTAGGGACTACTGGTGTTGGGACTGAGGAAGAAATTGAAACGGCGGTCGGCAAAATTACTGCGGAAGGTGCGAATAATTCCGTCCGTGGTACCAGCGGCGGTGGTGCGTACGTCGCCGTATAGCAGCAGTAAGCGCTCGCGGGATTGAGCAAACTCAACCGGCAGGAAGGTGATTTGCAGCGGCAAACGCGGATCAGAATCGCTCACCAGTTGCAGTTGGCTGGTGTTGGATTGCTGACGATCCAGAGGAATATGCAGCAGGTTGGCTGTATTGCTGCTTTGCTGATCGAAGCGATCGCGGCCAATATTGGTCTGGGTGCGCACCGTATTCCACCATCGGAACTCGCTCATCCACGGCTGTAGGGGGAGAAAGACACCGGCTAAATCCAGGCTATTGGGATTGTTGGCGGCACCAACTCGCAACGTTTGACCCGTGCTGAGCTGTGCCGCAGGAAACTGGAAAGTCCCCTGGCGAGTCCCCCTATCACTACTGCTGGTCGTGTGAGTCAACACCTCCAGTTGATAGGCACTGGCCTGAGTCTGATAGCGCAATACCAGCGCCACATGCTGCCAGGTATCGACATCTGACGTTGTGCGGGTAACGGTGAGCAGGGTTTGAGTATTGCCGCCCAGGGTGAGTTGAATAGTCGGGTCAGCCAGTATCCACTTGGGCAATGGCAGCAAGAATTGTTCGGCCTGGTTAAGCGCAGGCTGCACCGCATCGAGTACCACCAGCGTCTGAGTGAGTGCCTGTCCGAATAGGGTAGAGAGCTGGGTCAGATCGTCTGAGTCAGTGGCTTCTTCCGCGGCTTGTCGAAGGTTGCCCAGGGCAGTCGCGGCAGTCGGAACTACCGAGTCAGTGCTACCCCGCACGCTCAACGCCGCTTCTGCCGAAGCGATCGCCTGTTCGCACACCGTTACCAGTGGAAGCATGCTGGCTTGATATTGGCTGGCGGATAAGGCGGTATCTGGGTCTGTGCCCAAAGCGGGAGCAATCGCAGCACGGGTATTACGAGCGCTGCTGACCACTGACTCTGCGAGCTGTCGGGCTGGGTCAGTGGCTGCGGTAATTCTGCCTACGGCTTGGTTAGCACGCCCAATAGCCATCGCAATGTCACTCAAGTCAAGCGAACGATCCGCAGTCCTTAAGGTCGCCTGATTTTCATCACTGCGATCTTGACGATAAGCGTCTAAGGCCGCGATCGCGGCCCTGACAGCCAGCAAGCCGGCCCGCCCCTGATCAACGGCTTGATACTGTTGGGGTGCTTCGCCAAGGGATTGAACGGTGGAGGTTAAGGCTGCCCGCAGGGCACTGTTCCCACAGCTAAACAGTTCAAAAGGAGTCGGACTGTCCGGTCGATCGGGTTGGGCAGAAGTGTTGGGTTGGACCTGGTTGACCCGTAGCCAGAAGGAAATGGATAGATTACGGGTGCTAAATTCACTGGGCAACAGCTGCTCTAGAAACGCATTGGGGCTAAGCTGAAATACCTGTAAATTTTCAATGGGCTCTGGGGGGCGCTGACGTGTATCCCCTAGCGATTCCCGCCAGCGCTGGGCGTACACCCGCTGCCATTTCGGCTGTCGCTGCTGCCATGCATCTAGCTTCACATCCAGTTGCAGGTAGGTTTGGGGCTGCACCCAGGTGCGACTGAAGTTGTAGTAGGTATACTTAATCACCGGCTGCTTGACCGGACGATTCACCTGGGAAATCACGCCGTGTTTGTCGTTGACCACAAAGGTTTGGGCATTGATAAATCCACCGTCTAGGTCGTTATAGGTGTCTAGCGGAAACAGCGTCCGTATATTAATACTGGTGAGTCTATAGGTAAACCCGTCGTTGACGCTGATGTTGTGGGGGGCAAGGGAGGTTCGCGGGTTTGCACGAACGGCCTTTGAACCGCTCATGTTGGCAAAAAGTCTCGCACTCGTAGGCGGCGAATTAATAGTTAAATCAACGTGATAGCTCAGACTGACAACCTCGTTGCCCTCGGCATCTACGGTCGGAAAATCAATGGCCTCCTCCTCATTGAACTTCTTAATCAGGGCCTCATAGCGTTTACGAGATACATCGGTATCGCTGACAATAGGGGCATCACCATCAACGGTATTGAAAATGTTGTCAGTGTTATCGGTGTTGTGTTGGAGATAAATGGGAGCTCCTAGCTGATCAATGGGTGGGTCGAAGATGCTGTTGCTGTTTCGGGTGCGATTGATCCAAACGCGATCTTCAGTGATAAAGCTCTCTTGAGCCTCAGCCCAAAATAGAAACAGCTTGTTAAAGGCCACCACGGGAGACACATAGCGAGCGTTAATCGGTACGTCGACTTTTGCCCAGGGCTTCCACTGCTGCACCGTGCCCGTCTGCTCCATAGAACGCAGGTAGTACTCCTGGGTGGCTTCGTTGCGCCCCACCAAATACAGCGTGGCGTCTCGCGCTACGGAATTGTCAGGATTGAGTTCAGCCGTATCCAGATAGCTACCTACAACCGTCAGGTTAGAGACCTCTGCAAACTTATCGAGATAGCGGGTATAGACAGCTTCGGCGCTTTTTCGATCCACATCGCTTTGCTGGAGTTCGCTCTCTAGTTCCTCAAATAGGGGAGTTTTGGTATTCCGCAGTTCCGGTTCAATAAAGTTTTCGGGATAGAGGAAGACTTTGCGGTTGACTTCCCATACCCGGTAGTTTTTCATCCACAGCCACTCATCCTGGGGAATCTGACTGGGGTCAACGTCTCGCTCCAAACTCATCAGGCAGCGCTGCACATAGAGCTGGAGTGACGCGGTGGCCTGCACAATCCGAGAGGTGTTCACCGGGCTGTTGGTTTGCACATCAATCAGCAGATATTCGTAGAGCACATCGGGACTCTTGCGCCCGGTGAGTTGCTCAGACAGATTTTCTAGGGCAACGGCCACCAAACTGTCGCGCTGTTGTTCCGCCAAAATATCGTGAATCGGCTCAAATACCTGGGGCCACTGTTCATCGCTGTATTGCGCCCGCAGTAGCTCTAGGAGGGTATCGGCCTGGCGACGATAGGCGGCAAAGTCGCGATCGCTGCCATCGGCCAAATCAATCAGGTAGGCCGCATCCGCCCCCAAGGTTTGCACCATGGCAAACCCCTGTTGCAGCTCAGTTAGGGCTGGAATGGTGACATAGTCAGCCCGCTCGAGAATCCCCAGTCCGTTGGCTAGGGTAAGAATTTCGCTGGGTTGCCAATTCGTCAGGGCTTCGATCGCCGTCTCGGGTTTGCTTTCGACCTGCATCAGTTCCAGCACCCGGTTGCCCGGATCGTTGAGTACTGACTTGAGCTGCACAAAATCATGGAGCTGCACCAGATCGTCGAGCGTCGGGGTCAGCAAACTGGTGGGGGTAAGGTCGAAGACCAGTGGATTTGCCAGCAATGTTTCGGTTTCTTCTGCACTGAGGTCAAACTGACCGAGCAGGAACAGCGTTTTATAGAGCTGGGCCAGATCGGTGGCGATCGCATCACT
>JBCDFX010000326.1:0-5035 GCA_039177155.1 Cyanobacteria bacterium P01_H01_bin.119 | reverse complement strand
TAGCCGGAGAATTCTGCTGAGACGGCAAGTCAAAATTTAGGGCGATCGCGCTATCTACCGGATCAGAGAGCTCAAGCTCTGGAGACTGCTCCAGAGAGACATTTAGGGCATCTGGAGTGGCCACCGCATACTGGGCGATCGCCGCAGGAATATCGTGAGTCACCTGAATAGCGCTAGCGACAGCGTTCATACGACGCTGCTGATCTCTGTTGACCCCGTGCAGCGTATTGCCCAATCCTGGCGCGTTCCACCGGCCTTTATCGAAGTCAAAATAGGCATAGGTGCGCGCCCACAAAATAGCCTCGTCTCCAGTTTTGCCTTCATCTAAAGCTTTTTTAAGCTGCGTCATATAGCCGTTGCGTCCCAAAGCGGCCAGCGGGGACTGGTTTGCCAAGTCCAGGGCATTTAGGGTCTGGGCTAAATCCAGCACCATGCCGCGAGCTTCAGCCTTTTGTTGAATAGTTTTAACCTGGCGCTGGAGCCGAGCAAGCTGCTTATGATCAGCTTCTTCCGGTGAACTAGCCCCGTGCTGATAGGAAAATGTACCCAGGTTCCAAGCCTGATTGCCTGGGTCAACATGGCCGCGAAACCACCGGGTATAGTCTCCGCCAGGGGTACGAGTGCCTTCCGCACTGCCGATAGCGCGGGCCACTAGGGAGTTTCTCCCCCCGTTAAAAACAAAGGTTTCCATCTTTTGGGTAAATGCCACTGGCGCAAGGGCCTCAAGCGCCTCCGCCTCTTGATTAGCAGGTGCCGAATCTGCCACCTGAACTGCACCGGGATTCGACGGGTCAACCTCAAAGGAAAGGGCGATAATTTCCTGTGGTTTAGCCTCTGATTGAGGCGCTTCGGGGGCTTCAGCTACTGCTATGGGCACATGCCATAGGGTCGGCGGGGCCGGCGGCAAAGCGGCAGAAAGGCCATCCACCGTATGAGAGAGCGCTTGGGCATTGCCGCGATACACCGAGGCTGGCGGAGTCGCATTAATACGTGAAATAGGCGGATTAGTGGCGCGGGCGGGCACGGGCAGCGGCATATCAGCGGCGATCGCAGCCGGGTCCTTAGGCTCATCTGCTAACCCATTTGCCGGTGAATCTACGGCGGTATCGAGGGTTCCCGCTAAAGCAGGAGCCGCGTCTGCCTGAGGAGTCTGATCCGGCAGGCTAAAATCCAGAATGCCGTCTGAGCTAGCGCCATAGGCCTCGCGGTAAAGGCCAAAAACGACCCCGGTTAGGGTCAAAGCCATTAAAGAAACAGATTTCAACACGGCATCACACTCCGGAGAACGTCAAAAACGCGAACTAAATCTCATCTGATATCGATATCAGTCTGATTGGCGGGTTAGTAAACGAGTCAAAATATCGCTGGCAGGTTCAACGATGGCCCAGTTGCCGTCTGGCTGTAGCCGCAGCGTTGCAAAATGCAGATAGCGGCCTTTACCAATGGACTGACCTTGCTCAATGGGGCCAAGCCTGGGCTGCTCCAGCCCACACAATCGAAATAAATAAGCGGGCACATCCGGCGTAGAAAACAGCACACAAGGGCCGTTCTCCATCGGCTCAACTTCTCCAGCAAAGGGTGCAAAGACGGTGCTCCCGTTTAACTCAATGGATACGTCTCCTAAGCTGGCGCTAACCTGATACTGACCCACGGGCTGCCCAATTTTTAGCTCCCACTGCTGCTGCACCGGCAGCGATCGCGGCGGGACAGCGGCTGATGAGCCACAGCCTGCGGCAATTACCCCAAGCCCCAGCACCATAGCCCAGCGAATAACCCCGCAAAACGGTCGCGCCACCGTTTGATAGCGCTGCGTCAAACGGTTAAAGCCATTACTCGAAGTGAAACCGATAGCCAGCATATTCATCGTTTTCGTACAAAATGACCAGTTGCGTTTTGGGATCAAACGCTAGAGGATAGGCTTCCCGATTTGCCGATACCCCCGAGCGAACCTTGAGTTCAGGCAGCGTGCAGTAGGGTTCACCTACAATCTCTTGAACCTTGGCTTTGCTGTCCCGCTCAGGAATGGCCAACACCTGAGCCAGCTTTTCACGAGATAGGGTGGCATCAGCTTTTTGGAGACTGGCACAGCGATCGCCTGTGACTGTCGCAGTTTGAGAGCGAAACAGCATGCCGCGCACGCCTTGAAAATCGACGACTAGGGCAACCAGAGTACAGACAATGCCCCCCAACAAAAAGGCTTTACCCATGCCGCCGGATTCGGCGCGAGACTGAGGCGGATAGGGTTTAAAGGAGTGAAACTGGGTCATGCTGACCTCCGATTTAAAGAAAAAAGCAAAGCAGCCATACCCGCCCCTAAAAGCGACCGCCAACGACTAAACCACCGATAAAAATCAGCAGCTTCAGCCCCAGGCTGTAGTTGGGACGTGGCGCCAGCGACACTTGATACAGGCCAAAGGCACCCATCCCAAAAATCAAAATCGTGAGATAGGGCGCTAGGCTAGGGGCGCTGACCACAGCAAAGTTCAGGCCCAACCGCCCAATCACGCCGCAGCTAAACCAGATCAATGCGTCTAATGGCGATAGCTGGAAGCGCTGCCTGACGGATCTGGCCAATTCAGACCAGTTTTGGGAAGACCCTGCCCTGCTGGGAGAATCAACAAACGGCTGGGAAAAAGGAGCAGGCGCTGTCCCTGAGCGCTCCTGCGTCCGTCGAGTCGCACGCCTGCCCTGCCCCAGAGTGGCCTGCAGCCAGCCCAAGAAGGTTCTGTAGCTTTGCTGACCTGCCCGAATCCAGGCTTCTATATCTGTCCAGCGGCCTGAAAACATTGAGCGATCTGAAAAATCGCCTCGCCCTCGATCCCGCAGCTCAGTGGCAACGTCTCGGGCCATTTGCACTGAGCTGGGACCTAAATTTACGCTCTGCAGGGTGACCACATAGGTTCCAAGGGGGTGCTGCTGCGCGATCGGGACTGCTGCCGCTTCAAAATTGCAAAGCGCTGGCAGTCCCCCAGATTCGGCCAAACCGTCCGACCCATAGCCCGTTAGCCCATCGCTATCCCAACCCTCAAAATTCAGTTCGTACCCGATAGCGGCTTGATCGGCGATCGCTTTCATTGCCGCCATAATGTCAGCCTGCTGCGCCGATAGATGATTTAAACTCGCCGCATAGTCGGCCAGTCTCTCTAGCTGAGCGTTCCAGTCATCTTGGGAAGGCTGCTGTCTGGGAGCGATCGCATCCCACATAGCCGTCGATGCAGATTCAGCCGGCGCACTAGACTGAGGCGCTGAAGCCAGCGGAGTTGATACTCCATTAAAAGATGTTTCATCAGAAATAGCCGTCGTGGCTGATACCGAGGGAAAGTCCTGTCCAAGCGCTTTTAGCTGCTGATGGGATCGCTGCTTCAAAGCTTCGACTGTGGCTGCATACTTATGCAGCTTAGGGCGCATAGTAGCTTGAGCCAGACGCTCTGCAGGTGGAACCTTTGCTGCACTTTCAGTGTCCCAGGGGAGAGACAGTGCATCCTTCTGCGGCGGCGCCTGCCGAACTTGTTCTAGCTTGTGTCTAATAGCTTGGAGTTCAGAATCCGTACTTTTCATAGAAATGGCCTGCCAGCAGCAAATGTTTAAATCGACCGTTTCAGCCTTTCCCTATCTAAGACAAGTATTTGGGAGTGGTGCGACTCTCCCCGAAACCTGTCTTGGTTCAAGGCGACTTGTGAATAGTACAAATGTACAGCATAGGGCTGAAATGATCCACACCCTTCCCTTAAAAGTTAAATCTCAACTGGGAATCATTAAGTTGTTGGAGACTTTTACCGCCCCAATCCCCCCAGCCCCTTAAAGTGTCTGAAACGGCAGCGTATTTGCTAGCTTTTACCAGCTTGTGAGCGGGGCAATTGGCTCAAAGGCTGATAGGCAGAGCAAACCTGTCTTTTCGAGATATTTCAACGGTATGTAAAGATAGTGGGCCGTCTGCTAGGAGAATTTTGGGCATGGTTAGAGCATTTCGAGGCAGCCATCAATTTGACATTCCTCGGCAGTCAGATGTCGTGCCGTCATCCTACTCGGCTCAAATGCGGCCAAAGTCTTGCCTTTACCACATCGCGATGGCAACACTGATGGGCGGTCAGGTACTGATGCGGCTAGTGCAGGGCAAGGTCTCTAAAAAGTCTGTTATGGAGCATATGATTGCGGCGGGGCCTGGGGCGCTCACCCCAGTTTTGATGACGAACTTTTTTGCGGGCATGATTTTCACGATTCAAACTGCCCGTGAGCTAATTCGCTACGGGGCGAGTCATGCTCTGGGAGGGGCGTTTGCCCTTGCGTTTTGTCGGGAGCTGGCGCCAATTCTAACCGCTGCGATTTTGGCAGGTCAGGTTGGATCTGCCTTTGCCGCTGAGATTGGCTGTATGAAAGTGACCGAACAAATCGATGCGCTGAAGCTTCTACGTACCGATCCGATTGACTATCTGGTTGTTCCGCGGGTGATTGCCTGCTGCATTATGCTGCCAGTGCTAACGGTGCTGTCTTTGGTGGTGGGCATTGTGGGCGGAGTATTTGTGGCCCATCAGTTCTACGCGATGCCGCCAGGAATGTTTTTGGAGTCTGTGCGATCGCTGCTGGAACTCAATGACCTAGTAGCTGTTTTAATAAAAGCCATTTTGTTTGGGGCCATGATTGCCCTGGCGGGCTGCAGTTGGGGACTGACCACGACCTGCAGCAAAAGCGTCGGTCGCTCTGCTACATCAGCGGTTGTCAGCACTTGGGTTTCTCTATTTGTGGTTGATTTCTTTTTGTCTTTGGTGCTGTTTGAAGGGGTTCAAGTCCATTAAGGGTCACTCGTTTGGCATAGGCTGATAACCGGGCAGGCTAGTTGGGCACTTAGTTGAAAAACGCTGTCTCACGGCAAGTTAAGCTGGGCCGCAGCGTTGAAGCACTGTCGCCGAATTCCACTGGTGATCAGCAGCGCAGTAACCAAAGATGAACAGGCCATCATCATTAGCAGAAGGGTTTGATAAGCGGCAGCCGTAAGCGGCTCAACGCCGCCCAGCAGTTCTCCCGATAGAAAACCCGG
>JBCDFX010000325.1:0-5064 GCA_039177155.1 Cyanobacteria bacterium P01_H01_bin.119 | reverse complement strand
TTGATCAGTGCGGCCACGTTCCCCATTTGGAAAAACCCCAGGCAACGGCTGAGGCCATTCTGGGGCGCGTCCCCAGCTAGCCCCAAAAGATCCCGTAAGAATCCAACTGATCTGCCTTAATTTTGAATTCTCAATTTTGCACTTTGAATTCCGCGTAGCGGCACTAGCTTTTGGGGGTGGTCTGCTCTTCCAAAAATTCTGCGATCGCCACGTGCTCAATCGGTAGCTCAGGGGGAACGGGCTGACGGGCATCGGTAATCAACCAATCTAGTGCCGCCGCCTGCATATCGATAGACGCTCCGGTTTTATCCACGCAGTAGCGACCAAACACCAGCTTGTCTACTAAGCGCACCCCCCGACCAATGCGAGAGTATTCAAAAATAACGCTCTTATCGATAATGGCATTGCTGCAGATGCAGCAGCTTGGGCCAATCATCGTCGGCCCGATAATCGTCGCCCCGTCTTCAATTTGGGCCATACCGCCAATATAAACCGGCCCCTGAATATTGATTTTGTCCCAGTTAGCTTTGACATTAAGGCCCGTATAAACGCCCGGACGAACCTCATTCCCCGGAATTTTAACCCCTTTGACCTGGCCTGTGAGCACATCCTGAATAGCTTGCCAGTAGTCGGGTACCTTACCGATATCCACCCATTCAAATTCCATGGTGATGCCGTAGAAAGGGGCACCCGCTTCAACCAGCTTGGGAAACAAATCGCCCCCGATATCAAATTCCACGCCGGAGGGAATATAGTCAAAAATCTCGGGCTCAAAAATATAAATTCCCGTATTGATACTAGTGCTCAGCGCTTCTTCCACCATGGGCTTTTCCTGGAAGGATTTAACCTTGCCGTGGTCATCGGTCACCACTACGCCGTAGCTGGGCACCTGTTTGAGCGGAACAGACTTCATCACAATGGTGGCAATGGAGCCTTTTTCGCGGTGCTGCCGCAGGGCTTCCGTCAGGTCTAGATCAATTAGCGCATCACCGCAGAGCACCACAAAGGTTTCGTCGAAGAAGGGGTAAAAGTCCTGAATTTTACGCATCCCGCCCGCCGAGCCAATGGCCTCACCCACCAGCTGCCCATCATCGTCGCTGATGCGACCTTCAAAAGAGTAGGCCAGCTCAACCCCAAACCGCTGCCCGTCGCGAAAATAGCCTTCGATTTCGTTAGCCAAGTGGCTAACGTTGGCCATAATCTGCGTAAATCCGTGATGGCGCAATAGCTCCAGCAAAAACTCCATCACCGGCTTTTGCAAGATAGGAATCATCGGTTTGGGAATGGTGTACGTGATAGGACGAACCCGAGTTCCCTTACCTGCGGCCAGAATCATGGCTTTCATATCAACCTACTGCGCTCCCAATTCACTAACGTTACGAATCAAGTTCTTTTTCACCCTTCGCTAATGCTATCAGCCTGGTTAGGATGCGTCAGCGTCCAGCGGTTCATAGCGCCGGCCCAATTGCTGCAGCAACCCAGCATCACTAGGGTGCTGGATATGTGACGCAATCCGCACCCAGCATACCCAGCACCGCCATCGGTATAACGCTGGAGACTAAAGGTAAAAGCGATGCTACACCAGTTGGGATAAAGCGCCGGTCTTAGCGGGGTCAAATCTTAGGCAGAGTGGAAGCTGAATGGTGAATGTGCTGCCCTGTCCTGTTGCCGAGTCGCAGGTCAAACTGCCGCCGTGGGTGTCGGTAATAATCTGATAGCTGATGGACAAGCCCATGCCGGTGCCCTTGCCAACGGATTTGGTAGTGAAGAAGGGATTAAAGATGCGATCGCGCAGATTATTAGCAATGCCCCCGCCGTTGTCGGTGATGCTAATTTGAATGGTCTGATCGTCAATCTGGCAGGTCTCTAGCCTAATCTTTGGCGTGGCCGGCCTATAGTCATCTATGGCATCAATGGCGTTGGTTAAAAGATGCATAAACACCTGATTGAGCTGTCCGGCATAGCAGTCTACGCGAGGCAGTTCTCCATAGTGCCTGACAATCTCAATTGCCCCTCGGGTGAGCTGATCTCGCAGGCGGTGCTGCAGCAGCGTCAAGCTGCTGTCTAGACTTTGGTGGATATCAATGTCTTTAAATGAGGCTTCATTTAGCCGTGAAAAGGTGCAGAGAGATTCGACAATCGTAATAATTCGGCGCGTGCCGGCCTTCATAGAGGTGAGTAAATGAGGTAAATCTTTGCGCACAAAGTCTATATCTAGTTCTGCCCGCTCAGCCTCAACAGCCGCCAGAGCCGCGCTGGGAAGCGATGAGTGGTGCAGTTGGTAGGTATCAATCAGGGATAGCAGATCGGCAATATAGGACTGGGCATGGGCAATATTGCCGGATATAAAGCCCACGGGATTATTGATTTCGTGAGCCACCCCTGCCACAAGCTGGGCAAGGCCCGACATTTTTTCAGCCTGGACAATTTTGGTTTGGGTTTGCCGTAGGGTCTGCAGCGTCTGCTGCAGCTCCGCTGCCTGATCAGCAGCCTGCTGCTGAGCCTGTTTAAGGGGCGTAATGTCTTCAATGGTTATCAGGATACGCTCAACCTCCCCTGCATCGTTTTGGATCGGTAGCCTGCTGGTATTGAGCCAGATCGTGTTTCCGCTCACCGTCAACGTTTCAATCATGCCGAGCTGGGGCTGACCTGACTCAATTACCCGGCGATCGCAGCTGCGATACCACTCTGCCTGCTCCGGGGAGTCTTGAATCTCAAAATCGGTTTTACCGATAATCTGCTCAGGAGAATCTAGCCCCAGCATATCGGCCAATTGACGATTGCATCCCTGGAAGACAAGGTTGCGATCTTTCCAGAGAATGCCCTGGGGCACGGTGTCTAAAATAAGCTGAAGCAGCTGCTGGGTTGCTGCGGCTTTGGCCTCAATATTTCTGCGCTCGGTCACATCGGTCATTACGCCGTGCCACAGCACAGACCCGTCTGGGGACTGTTCTGCCGTGGTGTGGACTTTAATCCATTTTTCGTGGCCTCGGCGATCCACCATGGGAACCGTGCAGTCCAGATTCTTTAACGTTTCGACTGATGTCGCAATCATCTGTCGCCATTCGGCTTTGAACTCGGGTTTTACCAAATTGCCCACGGCTTTGGCATCGGCCCTAATCTCTGCTGGGGTTAGGCCGCCAAACAGTTCGCTGGCGCGATCGCTGACATAGGGAAAAGACAGATGCCCATCTGGATCACGGCGCGACTGAAACAGCATGCCCGGAGCCTTGCTAATCAGCTGCTCAAACTCTGTCTGCTGAACTATCAGCTTTTCTTCAGCCTGCTGACGCAGTTGCAGTGTCCGCCTTAGCTCTAGCTGGTTGAGGGTCAATCGACTCAGGGCAACAAGCGACTGGCGCTGCTCCTCTGAAAAGGTGCGAGGCTGAGTATCAATAGCGCAAAGGCTCCCCAACGCAAATCCATCGCTGGTCACCAGGGGTGCCCCTGCATAAAAGCGAATGTAAGGTTCGCCGGTTACCAGCGGATTATCGGCAAAGCGAGGATCCTGAGCTGCATCAGGAACGACCATAACCTCAGTCTGCTGAATGGTGCGGGTACAAAATGAAACTTCTCGGGAGGTCTGACTGGCCTCAAGCCCTTGGATAGATTTAAACCACTGGCGATCGCGATCAACTAGGCTAATCAGCGCAATAGGGACATTGCAAATTTGCTTAACCAGACAAGTAATGTCATCGTAAGCCAACTCACTCTCGGTATCGAGAATGCTGTAGCTTAGCAGCTTAGCTAAACGCTGATTTTCATCTGTACACAGGGGTCTGGGCATAGGAATATCAAGGACGAATTTCAATCTCTCTAACTTTTAGTAAATCGGTAAAAACGGCTAATGTAAATAGGAAACCGTAAAATAAATAAAGGACAAACAAATCAATAAATCTAGGGTAAAGCTAAAGATTTGTATAGATCAAGCCTGCACCTTAAGAAAGATTTAAATATTAGGCCTGTGAGATCATAGCTAATGGCGACTCTGTTTCATAAAGCCCTCATTGAGCAAATTACAACGATTTTTAATCCTCTAAACCTCCTGCCAAAGAAAGAGATTTAAACGCATAACTTTAAAATTTAGTGAAGTATAAGCGAATGTTGAATTTGCGTTTGATCAAGAATCTGCAGCTCATTTAGAACTAAAATGCCGTTTTGATTCTAAATGAGCTTTCTCCATTTAATTGAATCTCGCTTTATCTAAAATCATTTTTTGCTTAATAAAGAAAATCTGCTGAATTTGATCATTGCACTGAGCGACTCGCTAGCAGCAGGTATCATAAAGCACCCATTCCTGCCGTAGCACAAACAGGTGCCCGATCATTACCCTCCAAAGCCGCAGCAATGTCAGCCGTATGCTACGTCAACCGCTTGCGCTGCCGGATGGATAGCTGCCGACGGTCAAAAGCATTCGAGAGCACGAAGAAACGCTCCGCTTTCTCCTATGATCGTCGAATAAGGTCTGTTGCCCGCCGTGGTGGACTCGGCTGACCCGCAGTTAGGACATCTGTATAAATGGAAATTCGTACCGTATCGACCCAGCCCTTTGCTGACCAAAAGCCCGGTACCTCTGGGCTGCGCAAACAAGTTCCGGTCTTTCAAAAACCCAACTATCTTGAAAACTTTATTCAATCAATCTTTGATAGCTTAACGGGTATCCAGGGCAAAACCCTGGTGCTGGGCGGCGATGGACGCTACTACAATCGCCAGGCGATTCAAACGATTCTAAAAATGGCTGCGGCTAACGGCTTTGGCAAAGTGCTGGTGGGTCAGGGGGGTATCCTTTCAACCCCAGCCGTATCGTGCATTATTCGTAAATATCAGGCATTTGGCGGCATTATCCTCTCTGCTAGCCACAACCCCGGTGGCCCTGAGGGGGATTTTGGCGTGAAATATAACACCGAAAACGGCGGCCCCGCCCCTGAGAAAGTGACTGGCGCTATCTTTGAGCGTAGCCAGGTGATTGACGAATATAAAATTCTTGACGCGTCAGATATCAATCTCGATCGCATTGGCACTAGCACCCTCAGCCATATGACCGTCGAAGTGATTGACTGCGTG
>JBCDFX010000324.1:0-5066 GCA_039177155.1 Cyanobacteria bacterium P01_H01_bin.119 | reverse complement strand
CGGGGGCTCAGCAACAGCGAGCTAAACTACGCCCAGCGGTATGTGATGATTTCTTCTGATTCAACCTATCCGTCCCTAAATTTGGCCCAGGCGGTGGCAGTCTGTAGCTATGTGCTGCGCCGCAGCGCCCTGTCATCGATGGAATCGACCGTAGACCCCTCGGCTTTATCTCCTAGGTTCAAACGCGCTCAAGGCCCTGAGCAAAAAAATCGGGATGCAGATTTAGGGCAAGTCGGGCAAGATAAGAGTAGTACAGGTAGTCTATCGGCGTTCTCGGCTGAATTATCTGCTGCTACGGCGGGAGAGGCGGGCGCAGCGCTAGAGCAAATTGACGGATATTTTCAACATTTAGAGTCCGTTTTGCTCAAGATCGGCTATCTTTACCCCCATACCGCCGCCAGTCGGCTTGAGAAGCTTCGCCGCTTACTTTACAAAGCCCATGCCTCTGAACAGGAGCTGGCTATGTTGCGCGGTATCTTACGGCAGGTAGAATGGGCTCTCAGTCAGGCTGCTGCTGACCATTAATTCTGCTCCGCAGCAGGATTGAAAAGGGATTTTTTGCCTACGGCCCGTTGTTAGGAGTTATTTTGTAAGGCTGCTGCTATGTCAGATTATGGCGATCGCGCTCAAGAGACTGGGTTTACCGCCCCATCGCGGGACCCCGCTGCCCGGCTATCGATGCCGCCAGTGCCCCCAATAGCCCCATCTGGCAACGCTGCTGCCCAGCCCGGGCAACCTGCTCGCGCCTACGGCAATATGGGGCACGCCAATGTGCAAATAACCCCTGGACAGGGCAACCGCTTAGGTCAGCCGATGAGCCGACCGCCCCAGCCCCGATCTATGCAGCCCCGATCTGCGCAGTCCCAATCTGTTCATTCTCAATCTATTCGGGGGAGTCGGCAAAGTTCGATCCAGCCCAATCAGCCGCCTCAGCCCTATCAACCGCTGCACCGGGAACAGACCCCTAGGCGATCCAATTCAGCCTACTCAGTTACTCAGGGCCATCCTCAGCCAGCGACCTCTTTTGATCTGCTAACCCCAGAGCCTGCTAGCGACGGACAGACTGGGAATACGGCGAGCTACAGTAATGGCGCTGCGCCTTCTCAGTATGGCGCTCCTGCTCAGTATCGCGCCCCAGCACCAACTAGACCGCCTAATGCTGTATTGGGTCGTATAGGGGCGCGGCGCGGCGCTGGAGCGGGTTATGAGGCTGGAAGCAGGTTTTCCGCAGCCCCGTCTCAGCTGCCCCAAACTGGCAACAATGTCACTCCTCTGCGACCCCGTCGCCATCGAGCATCGCCTTCATCACCTCGGCCCTTATTACCTCAGCAAGAGCCCAGAGGCGACAGACGCCCGGCTCAGCAGTCCCGTCGCACGGTTCGTCGTCATCTGCCTAAGCCGCTGCTGTACACCCTCCGCATGTTGATTTTAGGCGTCGGCGTAGCGGCGATCGCGGGAACGCTGCTGTCGATTTTGAATCCCCAGCGAACGGCTAGCTCCGATCCCAACACCGGCGCTCCTCCACCCTCAGCGAACGCGGCACCCAACGATGGTTTTGCATCTGCTTCACGCCCCAATGCCCCCAGCCTCGTCAGCGGGGCCTTGCCCCTGGGCACCGAACTGACCCATCTGCAGGAAAAACTAGAGCAGTTGGTCACCCTTACCCCCGGTTTAGAGCAAACCATCTTTATGGTGGATCTCGATTCAGGGGCTTATGTAGATATCGGCGGCGATCAGCAGGTGGCCGCTGCTAGCACAATAAAACTGCCTATTCTGGTGGCGTTTTTGCAGGCTGTCGATCGGGGCACCGTGCGGCTAGATCAGTCCCTAACCTTAAATCAGGAAGATTTGGCGGGCGGCTCTGGAGAGATGGAAAACCAGCCCATTGGCAGCCAGTATTCGGCGTTGGAAGTCGCTAGCGCCATGATTATCACCAGCGACAACACCGCCACCAATATGATCATTGAGCTGTTAGGGGGCGCAGACACTCTCAATCAGCAGTTCCGGAGCTGGGGGCTAACGCAGACCCTGATTCGCAACCCGCTGCCCGACCTGCCGGGAACCAATATGACCAGCGCTAAAGATCTAGCGGCCCTGATGGCACGGATTGACCAGGGACAGCTGTTAGAGATGCGATCGCGCGATCGCTTGATGGCAATTATGCAGCGCACCCAAAGCCGTAATTTGATCCCGGCTGGAGTGAGTAACGAGGCCCTAGTGGCCAACAAAACAGGAGATATTGCCACCGTTTTGGCAGATGTGGCTCTGATTGATCTGCCCAACGGCAACCGCTATGTTTTAGCCGTGCTGACCACCCGCCCCGAAAACGACGGACGAGCCCGCGAGCTGATTCGCCGAGTCTCCCAGGAAGTGTATCGAGAGCTAAGCCAGCCCGTGGCACCCACCGGAGGCGAGCCGCCCATTGAAGTTCCCAATGTAGAAAGTGAGGGTAGCCTAATTCCCCAGGGGTAAGGGTTACGATTTGGCTTGTTCGACCCTTAAATCCTTAATAATTTGGGCCAAATCCGCACTGCTGGCGTGGTACACTTCGCCGCAGAAATGGCACGTCGCTTCTGCGCCATCATCTTTTTCAATCATGTCCTGAAGTTCTGCTTCTCCCAGCATCTTTAAAGCGCCCATCATTCGCTTATAGGAGCAGGGGCAGTGGAACCGAACCAATTGGGTCTCAGGAAAAATCCGCAGCTCCATATCCCCAAACAAACTTTCTATGATCTGAGGCAGAGTCTTGCTTTCTCGCAGTAGGGGGGTAAATCCTGTCAGCGTCGAGAGCCGAGACTCCAGCTTAGTGATTAGCTCCGGGTCTTCCGCAGCTTTGGGCAGCACCTGTAGCAGCAGCCCACCGGAAGCTTCGACTCCTTCGGCACTAACAAATACACCTAGAATTAGCGCCGATGGGGTTTGTTCTGAGGTGCCCAGGTAGTTGGCGAGATCATCGCCGATTTCTCCCGAAACCAGCTCCACCGTACTGGAGTAGGGGTATCCATAGCCCACGTCCCGCACGACATAAACGTAGCCGTCTCCCACCGCGCCCCCAACGTCCAGCTTGCCTTTGCTGTTCAGCGGTAGCTCAATGGCTGGATTGTCAACATAGCCGCGGACTGTTCCGTTTACCCCAGCATCGACCAGAATGCCTCCCAAAGGACCATCGCCTTTGATGCGGATATTGACCCTTGCCTCAGCTCGCTTCATATTTGAGGCCAGCAGCAGTCCGGCTGACATAGTGCGCCCTAGGGCAGCAGTCGCAACGTAGGACAGCTTGTGCCGCTGGCGAGCCTCTTCAGCTAAGCGAGTGGTGATGACGCCCACAACACGAATACCGTCATCGGCTGCAGTCGCTCGGATCAGTTGATCGGCCATAACAGACTCTTAATAATTTGCAATATTTTCATTGTAGAACTTCACCCCTCAATATCGCTGAAGTGATTGACACAACAGCAATCTGACTCGCAGCCCTACGCGAACCTTTCAGCAGATTGCGACAGCTATTAAGCCAAGGGCACAGTTCCTTTAGCGACTGGGTTTGGGGCCACTCTCTTACCAACAGATCAATCCCTTCCGCGAGGTCTAGGACGGCGGTTTGTCCTGGTCAGCAGGGTCTGGGGAAAGCGCAATTTCCCCGGCTGCTGCTATAAAAACACTATGGTTTCTGCTGCAACATATTCTGGACAGTCTGCGTTACTGTCAACCGAGCTGCTTGCCTACTACCGGCAGCTGAGTCAATCCTCATTGACCGTTATCGATGTCGAAACAACAGGTTCCCTCGCCCACAATGCCCGCGTAATTGAAATATCCGTGCTCCAGGGCAGCTTGGCGGAGGGAATTATGCATCAACAAGCTACGCTAATCAACCCAGGCATCAAAATTCCGCGTCAGATCACGCGCCTGACCGGCATTACTGAGGATATGGTCAGCCCAGCTCCCAGCCCGGCCCAGACTTGGGCCGAATACCTGCCATTGCTCAAAACAGGCGTACTTACAGCACACAATTTGGAATTTGACTACGGCTTTGTCAAGGCAGAATATCAGCGACAGGGCGATTTTTTTTCTCGCCCCAGCCGATATCGGTTTTGTACCGTTATGCTCTCTAGGCTGCTGCTGGCAGATTTGCCGTCTCGCAGCTTGCCCAATTTGGTCGCACATTTTGGTTTCCCGGTGGGAACTTCCCATCGCGCTGAGGCGGACACCTTAGCCTGCTGGTATTTGGCGGAGCTACTGCTGAAGCGGATTCAGGATGAGCCTGATGAAACGCTGCTAAAACAGTTTGGTCGCCAGTGGATTCGGCTGAAAGATGCTGCCGCAATGCTGCGCTGTCCTAAAAAAGCAGCCTTTGACCTGCTAAAAGCAAGAGATATTGACGTAAAGCTGTCTCGCCGCCGCCAGACACCGCTATACCGCAGGCAAGATGTGGAGACTATTTTTTGGGAGCAGCAGGGTCAGCAGCTCTCCTTGCTGCAGGATGAGCCATTTTGCGATCGCTAACCCATACTTTGACCCAATCCAGCTCCGTGACCTCTACCTGAGAATCTTAATTTCCCATTCAAATGTAGTTTACCTAACCAACATAGTCAGTCGCGATCGCGACGTCTAAGGTGTCTTCATCGAGGGTAAGAAACAGTTGATTGGGACGGCAGCAAACCTGACAGTCCTCAATGTAAGACTGGGTTGACCCCGCGGATAAATCAATAAAGGTGGTATTGGGTTCGCCGCAGAAAGCGCAATAAAACTCAGCAGTAGATGGCATAATTCAGGCGTCCAAAACGCTGTTAATCCGATCCGTAAACTGGAGCAGGAACAATAATGTAGCCGCGATCGCGATCGCCCAGCACCCAGTTTTTCTCAGTGCCCCAATACCACCAGTGGGCCGCAACATAGGCGCAAACCAAGCTATCTAGCTTATCTTCCAGCGCCTTCATAGGTTTGCCCGCTGTTCGGAAATGGGCAACTGCGCGGCTTCAAGCTTTAAAGGCGGCATCAATTTTGGCAGATACTCCAGGCACAGCTGCCGCAGCCGCATTAGCTCAGGGAAACGCTGAGCTAAAGTTCCT
>JBCDFX010000323.1:0-5084 GCA_039177155.1 Cyanobacteria bacterium P01_H01_bin.119 | reverse complement strand
TGCTCTCGTCATTGGGGCTGTCGCCGACCGTTACAACCTGATGGCAAGACAGCGTTGGAAAATAGGTCGCCAATACCCGCTGCAGCCCGGCTGCTTTATCCTGAGCGGCGGGCTTAATGTGACACTGCACCGTACTGTAGGTAAATCCCCATCCGTTGGCGCTACAGGTGGTTTGTAACCAGTCCAACTGCTCGGGCTCTAGCCCAGCCACATCAAAGGTCCAGTCCGTTAAGCGAAACGAGTTGTCGCTCGATTCAACAATTTCCGGCAATGTCTGCTGAAGCTGCTGAAAGAACTCCCCTAACTTTTGACGGTGTGCCGCAATGTCGCCAATATCGCTCAGCGGTTCTGGAGCCGCGCCAGCACCGTTAAAAAAGACGCCGCCATTTTCCGCGATCGCGCCTCGGATCGGAAAGTAGTGGGCGATCGCGCTCACCCACCCCGCCGAGCGTCCGGTGGTGACAATCACCGGTATGCCCCTGTCAGCAAGCTGAGTCAAGCTGTCAAACAGCCGGGGCGTAAATTTCTCTGCCGCCGTCAATGTTCCATCCATATCGGTGGCAATTAGGCGAATATTCGGCAAAAGATTTGCAAACGAATCAGATTCAAGTGATTGAGAATCGGCCATAGACGGCATAATGCTGTGTGACTCACTGTCCTTCTGTCGCAGTTATTAGTCCGATCCGGACCAGACTGCGGACCAGCATCACTGTCAGCGAGACATCTCCGGTAGCCGGGACTGTCAGCAAGCTGGCTAAGGTTATCGTTTAGGGCTGCACCCACGGGCAATTATGGCATCACTGGCAAGCGATCAGCGCAACTACTATTACCTTATCGAAGCCGCTCGCACGGGAATTCATAAGCCCATTTTGGCTGGGCTGTACGCCGTCCACCAGAGCCCTCGCCTACTCGATGGGGAAACCGGGCTGGGCATTGCCCCGGCTAACCAGGTCTCCATCGCCCAGGTCAATACCTTCCCAGAGCAGGTGCAGTACGCCGCCAACACAATTCGCAGCATCACCGATACCCTTACCGCCCAAGGCTGGAGCGGCAAAGACTTGTGGAATGGTGACGCAGGACGCTACAGCGATCGCTTTGTGGAAACCATTGCCGCGGGCTATCAGCCCCCCGGTAGCGACCTCGACGCCGCTCGGTTAGAAACCTGCGACAGCGACGCCCTGCTGCAAGCCTACATTGACGATATTGGCTACGATTACCGCGCCGATCAGCTGGCGCAAAATCTAGAAGATTTAGACCAGGCTCTGCTGGCTTTTGTAGAGCGGGTGGCTCCCAACTATGGCCGCCTAGAACACCAGCGAGAAGCCCTGCTAGAGATGGTGCGCCTTTGGCGCAAGCTAGACACCCAGGACACCACCATTCGCTCCCTCGACGTCCCCATCGAAGCAGGCACCCCAGATTTACTCGCCTTAGATAACGCCCTGGTGCAGTTTGTTCGTCAAGTGTCGCGGTTCTATGGCGGCTACCCCCATCAGCGGGAATCTGTGCTGCGGCTGGTGCAGCTTTGGCGACAAAATAACACCCGCGAAGAAACCATTATCGAGCTGCGGAATAGCGACCCCAGCGCCGCCGAAACCAATCTACAAATTGTTGATCCAGCCCTGATTGCCTTTATAGAGCGGCTGCCGGGTTATTACCAGGGGCGGGGTGACCAGCGCTTTGCCTTAACCGAAGGCTTTCGGCTGTGGAAAGATCTCGACTCCCGCAGTCGCGCTGTAGAAACTCTGGGAATTAGCCCCCAGTCCCTCACCGATAGTGCGGACAATCCCCAGGCTCTGGCCCAAGCCGCCGCTCAGATAGACCGGGCTTTGCTTGACTTTTTTGGTCAAGTTCCAGCGACTTACCAGGAACAGGACGACCAGCGAGAGGCGTTGATTCGTTTGGTGCAAATTTGGCGCAAGCTAGAAAGTCGCACTCAGGCAATTCAATCGCTATTTGATGACTTACGCCGCATGGCCCAGGCCGCGCGAGACTCCCAAGATGCGCCGCCCGCTCCCAAACCTGTGATTCGCCCAGCCCGACCCGACCGCTGGACAACCAACAATATTCAGCTCCATGCCACAATTTTGCCCAGCGGCAACTTTACCTGGGCCGAAGCCACCCGAGGCGGCACCCGCATGCCCCCTAACCAAACCACCGTGGACGCGATTGTACGGATTGCCAGGCTAGCCCAGCAGGCCCGCGATCGCATCGGTCGTCCCTTTATCGTTACCAGTTGGTACCGTCCGCCAGAGATTAACCGACAGGTGGGCGGCGCTGCCTTTAGCCGTCATATTGTGGGAGACGCCATCGATTTTTACTGTGAGGGATTAACCGGCAATCAAATCTACTGGGCGCTCGATCCGTGGTGGCCCGGTGGATTAGGCCGCTACGATCGCTTTCCAGCCCTAAGCCACATAGACGCACGAGGTACCCGCGCCCGCTGGACTAATCGATAAATTTACCAAAGCTGTAAACAATACGGGCCTGACGGGATTCGAACCCGCAACTTCCGCCGTGACAGGGCGGTGCTCTAACCAATTGAACTACAGGCCCTTGTTTCGAGGCAATCTCTATTCTGCTTAGGTTAAGACACTTTGTCAAACTTTTTGCCTGCTCCAGTTTGCCCGCCCCCGATTGCGAAAAAGATTGAGCTGCGACGAGTCAGATTGCTTTTTTACGGACCACTCTAGCGATACTGGGTGCAGAGAACTATGACCAAAGCTATAAAAGCGCTCTATCCCAAAAATTATTCAGTATGATTGGGAGTCATTACAGTCCACTATCCAACCCGAAAGCAAATCCTGCCGGTAGGGCCAGGGGATACGCTCTAATTTAGGTCAATACTGTGCAGGTATGATAGACGGATCGAACGACTTAGAACTCCAGACGCTAGCCCAGCAGGGAGATCCCAGTGCGATCGCCAAGCTAATCCGCCGAACCCTTGGGTTTGAACCTGAGATTGTTGTCAGCGCACAATATGGGGCTAACGTCGAGCCTGAGCTTAAGCTGCCGACAGAGCTACATATTTTGCTGCAGGCGCCCTATGTGCCTGAACAAGCACGCTATGCTCACCAAATTTATGCGGCAGTGCTGTGTCTGGAGGCAACTTATATCCAAAATCTGCAAATTACCGGGCAGTCTTTGGCCGTTCCTCAGCCTGCTTGGCAGCAGCAGTGGCCTTTAGACTACAGCGTGCTCAGGCTGAAAGCGTCCCTCACAGAGCAATCGTCTCCAGTTCCGGCTGTATCGCCCGCGATCGCTTTAGAGAATCTCTCTGAGGAGTTGGCCGCCGAAGATTCTACTGTCAATTCTGCACCATCGCCCGCGATCGCCCCCGCGCCGCGATCAAGCCCTGATCGAACCCCCAAAACGCCCTATCTATCCCTAAAACAATTAAGTCTGGTCGCACTAGCGGCTTTTTCCGTGGGCTTGGTTAGCGTTTTAGGGGCTTCAATGCTTCGCAATGGCGGTGGACGTTCAGCACAGGCGCCAAACCCGGCTTCAACTCAGAGTGATGATTCAGCCCAAAGTGACGCTCCAACCCTATCGTTTTGGCAGCGTTTAGGATTTGGTCGTAGCCGGCAGGCCCCTCAGGCTGAGCAGCCAGCCCAGCCCAGCAGCGTTCCCGGCCCTGAAGCTCAGCCGGAAACAGAAGCCTCGATAGCACCGCCAGCACTGACCATCAAAGCGGTTGGCGATATTATTCCAGGAACAGACTACCCAAACTGGCGAATGCCGGGTGACCCTAACTATTTGTTCAACAGCATTAGGCCATTTTTAATTAAGGAAACCGATATTGTCTTTGGCAACTTTGAAAGCACACTCACAGATTTTCCCAACAGCGCCAAAGATATTAGCCGGGGAATGACCTTTGCTTTTCGGACACCGCCCGCCTACGCTGATGTACTTACCAGTGCCGGGTTTGATGTGCTTAGCGTCGCCAATAATCATTCCTTTGACTTTGGCCAGCCCGGCTTTGACGATACTATCGCCAATATCGAAAATGCTGGAATGCAGGCAGTAGGACGCAAGGGGCAGATTACTTACGTCGATGCAAAGGGATTACGAACAGCCTTTATCGCGTTTAGCTATTTTGATTATCACAACTCGATGCATGATTTGCCTGCCGCCCAGGCGCTGATTGACCAGGCCAATCAGGAAGCCGATATTGTGGTAATTTCCGTTCATGCTGGCGCAGAGGGAACCGCTGCCCAACAGGTCAGAGATCGCACCGAATACTTTTACGGCGAAAATCGCGGTAATTTAGTGACGTTTTCTCGGGCCGTTATTGACTACGGCGCAGACCTTGTCCTGGGCCATGGCTCCCATGTGCCCCGTGCAATTGAGCTGTACAAAGATAAGCTAATTGCCTATTCTTTAGGCAACTTTTTGGGCCATGAAACCCTCTCCGTTTCTGGGGCGCTGGGAAACTCTATGATCTTGCAGGTGGGCCTTGATCCAGACGGTAACTTCGTCAACGGGCGGGTGATTCCGGTTGCGCTAGACCCCAACGGAGTGCCCTATTTAGATGATTATTTTCAAAGCGTCATTCTGGTGCGCAAGCTGACTCGGCAAGATTTTCCTCAGACTCCTTTAGTAATTGACGATATGGGCTATATTTTGCGGGATTCATTTACCCAATAAGTTTACTCAATAAGAAATAGTGCTTAAGTGGCCTATTGCAGCACTAATTTGGCCCGTTTGAGATATTTTTCTCGATCAGCTAGCCCGTTGTAGCCACCGTTGATGCGACGAGTGACCTGCCGCAGGTCATCTCTGTCGGCCCACTGATTTAGGCTGCGGCTGTCCCAATACCAGCCGGCCACGACTACCGCGTAGGGCGGCTGCTCCACTAGCTGTGGGTTGCCAACAAAATCGACCCCCAGGTTTTTGGAGAACTGTTGATAGTTACTGCGTCCAGTGAGCTGAATCAATCCCCGTCCCATAAACCGCTCTCCGTCTCCGGGTTGGGTATTTCCCAAGTCAGTGCGGCCTTCGTAGCGCCGCTGAGTTGCCGTTGGTCCCCAGATTTCTCGCAGCCATCGAAAGCCGCCGCTCTCATGCATAACCTGGGCCAAAAAGTG
>JBCDFX010000322.1:0-5097 GCA_039177155.1 Cyanobacteria bacterium P01_H01_bin.119 | reverse complement strand
GCGGCGGCGGCATTTTGAAACGCCCCAGGAAAAGCGCAAGCGCAAGGCCGTAGCGCGCCGGAAGAAGCGTTACCGCTAGAGTTGATAGGCTAGGCTGGCATTTTTCCGCCCGTCTATCTAACAATTCAGTCATTGTGACAGCCAGATTTAGGCAGTTGAATCAAGACAGTTGAATCAAGACAGTTGGATCAAGACAGTTGAATTAATCTAAACGCGATCGCACCGAGGCAGCAAACAAAGCCGCTTGGGTGCGATCGCGTAGGTTTAAACGGCCCAAAATGCTGGTGACATGATTTTTGACGGTGCCCTCAGAGATATAGAGCGTCTGGGCAATTTCCCGGTTGTTGGCCCCTTCTCCCAGCAGCATCAGCACCTCGCGCTCTCGCGGGGTAAGTTGATCAAATCCGGGTAGTTTAGCGTCTTCTGATTTGGCGTCTTCTGGGACTGAAGATAGGGGAAAAGTCGCGATCGCTTTTTGCAAGATGCCGGGGCCAAACTGACTGTAGCCTCGGTAAACGCTGCGGATGGCCTGGGCCAGTTCTTCTGAGGGGGTGTCTTTAAGCAGGTAGCCGGAGGCCCCTTTTTGCACGGCTTGGGCAACCAGCTGATCGTCGTCAAAGGTGGTTAGCACCAGTACGGGCAGGGCGGCATACTGCTGGTGGATGGCTTCGGTGGCGGCAACGCCGTCCATAACCGGCATGCGAATATCCATTAGCACCACATCGGGTGGATGGGGAGTTTGCTGCAGGGCCGCGATCGCCTTTAAGGCCGCTTCTCCATTGTCGGCATCACCCACAACCTGTAAATCGGGCTCTAGCTCCAGCAGAGCCCGGAGCCCTTGGCGAATAATGCTCTGATCGTCTACCAGCAGCACCCGAATAGGGTCAGTTTTTTCTTCAGGCTGAGTTTGAACCACGGCTGTAGCGCTCCTTTAAAGTTCTTCTAAATGTCTTCTAACTCTGCTTTGAGGCTATAGCGGCATATCAATTTGTAGGCAGGTGCCCTGGCCCGGTGCCGTGTTGAGCGCAACGCGTCCCCCTGCGGTTTGCACGCGCTCTCGAATGCTCTGTAGCCCGAATCCGGTAGTGGTTTGAGTCGGTTGGAACCCTCGACCGTTATCTTCAATTTCTAGCCGAATTTGATTGTTTCGCGTGTAGAGAGCAACGCGAATTTCGCCCGCCTGGGCATGTTTGGTGATGTTGGTCAGGGCTTCTTGCACAATGCGGTAGAGGGTTATTTTGAGCGGTTTACTCAAGTGGCTCGGCAGCAGAATGCTGACCTCGGGCTGAATACCTGTGGTTTGCTCAACCTGATGAGCAAGATCGGCGATCGCCTCTTCTAAGCGCTGATTGGCAACGGGATCTTGCCTGAGGGCAGCCACTGACTGGCGCACATCTTGCAGAGCGGTGGAGCCAAGGGTTTTGGCATCGGCTAAAAACTGATAGGCCCGTTTAGAATCGGTGGGCCAAAGCTTTAGCGCGCTCTCTAGCTGCAGGTTAAGGGCAGTCAGGGAGTGGCCCACAGAATCGTGAATATCGCGGGCAATACGGCCTCGCTCCTGGGCCATGGCCAGTTTTTCAATCTGGCTGGCCGACTCTCTGAGCTGCTGATTGGCTCGCCGCAGTTTTTCTTGACTGGCCCGCTCGGACAGCAGCGCGTTGACCAGCAGCAGCACAAAGGCTAAAGACAGGCAAAATAGGATTAAAAAATTAAGGTGAAAGTTTGCCAATAGTCCCTGGAGCGGTCTGGGAATTCTGCCGCCGATATTGCGGAGGCGAATTTGAAGATTGCCAAAAAATAAGACAAACGCCGTCGCAGTCAAGATCAACCGCCCAGGCATCGTAAACATAAAGCAACTGCGAATTACCAGCACTAGGTATAGAAAAGGAAACAGCCGCAGGCTACTAAAGCCAAATCCTGAGGTCAAAACAATCAGCACCAGCTGGAGAGCCACGTGGCCGATACGCTGGATTAATTTGCCGGTGGGTAAATACAGCCCCAGTGCGCTAAAACCCGTAAGACTGATTAATGTCAGCAGCGGAAACTGGGTATCGCGAAGTAAGGGCGCAGGCGACAGTAAATTTAGGGCGGCGATCGCCAGCAGAGCCCATTCTAAATACAGCAGAAAGGGAAAAGGATGGGTTTGGGGCGTAATTGGTCGGGACACGGCGCGTCTCGGTAAGAATGCTGGAATCACAAGTTAGCCCTGTCATGAGTTAACCCCGATCGCGGCATTTTCACACCATGACAAACGTCACGGTTTAAACGTGACGTTTGCGTCAGGTCAGAACAGGAAGGCAGTTCTTAGCATAGGGGTGTTACGAACCAAATACGGTCAGGAGTTATCGATGAATTCCAACGGTTTTAGTCACAAGCGCTTTTTGATGGGCACGGTCGCGGCAGCGGCGCTGCTGGTCACCCCGGCGGCATTTAAGTTTGCGGGTTCATCGGCAGAGGCTCAGCGGAATCAGCCCTTTGCAGAACTCAATCTGAGCGAGGCCCAGCAAGCAGAGATTCAGTCTATCCGAGAAGGCACTCGCGCTGAGATAGAAGGAATTTTGAGCGAAGAACAGAAACAGCAGTTGGCCGCATCAGTAGGTAATGGTGAGCGGGGCAATTTTATGGTGGCGCTGCGATCGCTAGATTTAACTGAGGCGCAACAGCAGCAGTTGCGCTCCCTCTACGCAGAGGCGCGCGAATCGATGCAGGCAGTGCTTACACCAGAGCAGCAGGCGCAGGTTCAAGAAATGGTTCAAGGTCGGCGAGAGCAGCGGACTGAGCGGCGAGGAGAGATTTTAGAGCAGTTAGATCTGACTGAGGCCCAGCAGGCTGAGCTAGAGGCCATTCGCAGCAACACCCGCAGTCAGATTGAGGCGGTGCTAACGGATGAGCAGCAGCAGCAGGTGGCAGCGGCGATAGAGTCGGGGGGAGAGTCCCGGGATGCGCTGCAATCTATTGAGCTAACAGATGCTCAGCAGCAGGAAATTCGCTCAATTATGGAGGGGTCACGGGAGCAAATGTCCCAGGTGCTCACAGACGAGCAGCGGCAGCAGCTTCAAGAGAGTTTCGGTGGACCCCAGAGCAATTGATAGAGCAATTGATAGGGCGATCGCTTTAATTGACGAGTCAGTCTATCTGTAACTGGAGCAGCACAGTGAGGGGGGCGAGGGTTACTTCCTTGTCGATACAAAGAGGGATTCTGCCGCCCTTCACGCCCCAGCATTGTCTGTAGGCTTCTCTAAGCCGCAACGAACTGAACTAATAGCGAAGAGATTAGCCGTAACGGTCTTAATTTTGAATTTTGCCATGCCAGCTATAAATACAACTCAAACAGCTTTCAACGGCAAACTGGCAGAACAGTTTTTGGCCGTGATTAGCGCTTTAAGCGATCACTTCGGCCTGAGCGTTCCGCCAATTGTAGAGATTGACGATTTGCGATCGCGTCCGGTAGGTAGCTTTGGGCGAGCCTGGGCAGACAATCTAGATATGAATGGGTTAAAGCCCCTTACTTCAGGACTTCGGCGGCAGCAGCTTCACGATGGGCTACATGTGTTGACGGGCTACGGCACCGATCCGCTGGGAGAGGCGGAGGTGCAGGCTTTTTTGCTGGGGGCAAAGTTTCGATGGGTTCATGGCGTACTGGCGCTGGCCCTGTTGCGAGGGTGGATGCGCCAGTACTGGCATGCCCACAAGCAGCAGCCCCAGTCGCTTTTTCAAGCACTGTCTGAAACGGTTTGGCCCCGCCTCTGGCAGGCGTACCTAAGAGGTCAGAACTGCCTGCTTGATCCAGACGCTTGGGAGCCTGAGCTGCTTTGGGATCTGCCGTTGGAGGTCGTGCGCGATCGCTTCGGTCTATCTCAACCGTAAAAACATATTTTCTAAACTCTGCCTTCAGTAGGGCAGTTAGCGATCTTCCAGGCTTGGAGGCCGCCGTCAATCATCGATACGGCTTTAAAGCCTGCGTCTTGAAGCTTTTGAGCGGCTTTGGCGCTTTCCGCATCATCGACGCCGTAGAGATAAATTTCACGGTCAGCTTCTAAGGTGTTCTGGGCGCGCTCAACAACAACTGGCAGGGGCATGGAAACTGCACCCATAATGCGCTCTGTATTAAAGCTGTCGCGATCGCGAACATCGAGGATAGTCAAGGCAGGCGCTCCCCAGTTCAACCGGGCTTGAATATCGGCTGGGGCTGTTTTACGGTCAAAGGCCACAGGAGCTGGGGAAATTTCTGTTGCCAGCTCTTGAGCCGCCTCTACAGCATTGTTAATATCTACCATGTCAAAAATCCTAATGCGTCTTCGGAGTAGGAGATGACTCTAGCGTTACCTACCGCTATTGGAATCAAATGCCATAGGTAAGCCAAAAATCAACACCGCCTAAATTGTAAAGAGAAATTAAGCTTTTGACATGCTGGATACATTTTTGGTCGCAGGACGACCCACCATCATGATGCGCACCGTTTCCCCAGCCGAAATCTCAGTTGTGCCCACCGGGATAACGGCCAGAGCGTTAGTTGTCCCCAGATTGACCAAATTTCCTGAACTGTGGCCGCCGCTCGCGATCGCAAATTCAAACCCTTGCTCGGTAGCATAAAGCTGTCCCCAGAGATAGGTTTCTCGTTTGCCGCCAGCTTTAAGCACTTGGCGCGATCGCCCCTGCACACATATGGGCGACCAGCCCTCCGACAGGCCAGAGCGTTTTCGCAGAGCCGGCTCTACAAACCGCCAAAAGCTCACTAGCGCAGACACGGGATTGCCGGGTAGCCCAAAGTACAGTTTGGGCGGCACTTTTTCATCAGTTCCTGCATTAATTTTTGGAGCGGGTACGGTGGCAACCGTCAGTGGTTTACCCGGTTTAACGGCTACTGCTCGAATATGCAGCGTAGCGCCAAGATGCTGCAAAATCTGATCCACATAGTCGTAGTCGCCCACCGAGACGCCGCCTGAAGACAAAACGATATCGGACTGGGCGATCGCAGCGGCAATTTTATCTTCGAGCACCGCTGGGTCATCGGGCACGATGCCCATACAGAGAGGCATTGCCCCTGCCTGCGCGACTAGCGCCGCCAGGGCATACTGGTTGGAGTCTACAATCTGC
>JBCDFX010000321.1:0-5113 GCA_039177155.1 Cyanobacteria bacterium P01_H01_bin.119 | reverse complement strand
CTCGCTGCCGTCTGGCTGTAGGGTCAGCAGCTGCAGCGCTCCTCGGCAGACGACTAGCAGCTGATCGGCTCGAAGCGGAATGCTGCGCCCTGCCTGATAAGGAGTCAGGGCACGCTCCTGGTATAGCTGCTCCAAAACCTGCACATACTCTTGACGGTCTTGAGTCTGAGTCGTCAGCATGGGGCTACCTTGAACGGCTGGCATAGGTTGGGCTTGGTATCTTAATTCACTGCTATATTCACCGCTGGAATTTAAGAACTTAGGATGAAAGGGTTAAGGTTTGATGAAATTTGTGATCTAAACCACATTGACTGACTGAAGGTCAGTCTGGGTAACAGCTCTTAGATGACGTGCCATGAGGACACGTCTCGTTACAGCCTTAGGTATCAGCATCAAATCAGAGGCGGTTGCGCCAGCGATCGCAGTTTTAGCTGACGCCAGCAGGGAATAAAGTACGCCGCCAGCACATCGTCCACTAGCCAAAATTCAGCGTAGCAATCCAGGCTGCAATAGCTGCTAATAAAAACCAGCAGCAGATCTTGAAAGGGAAATACGCCTTTTTGGGCTAGCTCTGGGTCGGTATATAAGCTGTTAATCACATTCTGCAACTGCAGCAGATTGCAGGCAATCTGAGTAAATCGCCCCATTCCATCAGAAATTTTAGGCAAATAAAGCGTTTGATATTCCTGCAAAAATAGTTGATAAAGCTGAGCGATCGCTCCTTTTAGTCCGGTTTGCAGGGCCAGAGACTCCACAGGCGCACCCTGGCTTTGCCAATGATCCAGCAAATCTGTTTCTAACCGTGAGGGCGTCAGCGCAGAAAGATTCACCGTCAATAGCGGCTGCAGCACTCTTAAAAACAAAAAGTCTAAATCGCCCAGGCTCAGGTCAAATTTTGTGGGCTGTTGCTTAAACAGAGAAGAGGCCGGTAGTTCAGCCATGCTGTCTGGATTGGCCCAGATAAACTTGAACTCCGCCACATCCGCCACAATCTCACCCAGCAGATGAGTAAACAATAGCCCCAGCCGCTGACGCACTTCGCCGTGAAAAAACTGACGCGCTTTTATTTCGTTTAAGTGAACCTGCGTCTGATCGGGGCCAGTCAGGTCAAATAAATCAAACCCGGTCAGTGGCCCCGCTTCAGTGTAGGCGGTTTCTCCGGCTCGCAGAGGCTCGTGGCAGTCGGCCAGCACCGCGTAATCTCCCTCAAACTGAGTCAGCACCAGTTGCCAATAGTGACCCCAGATATCGTGAATTAAAAAGGCTTCGGCATCTGCCAGAGGCAATACGCCGACACTCTGAGCGATCGCTTGAGCCACTTGGGCTGCAGAGCTGTCAATCTGAGTTGCAACCGCTGCGGCCCAGTCTAGATTAATCTGAGCGGGGTTGCAGGGACCAAAGGTGGGAAATCGTCGAAATTTGACAAAACTAAAGCTGCTCAAACTGGCATGTAGCTGGCCTAGCCGGGCAAAGTCGTCATCAGCTATAGTTTCCCAGCCCTGTGGACGGGCGTTTCTAAGGTTAAAATCAGCCGGAAAATCTATACAAAAGTAAATTTGCAGGGGCGTATAGATGCAGTGGATTTTATCTGGCGGGATTTGGATGCCAAACAGGTTGTAAAACAGGGCTGCGATCGCGATTTGAGACAGATCCCCATCTCCACGGGTCTCTGCCAAAATCCTGTGGATCAACTGCCGCTGCTGGCGCAGCTTATCGTCTACTGATGTTAAGGTTTCAGACAGTTGCGCTTCAAACTCAGAGTCTAGGTCAAATTTTTGAGCAAGGGTGGCGATCGCTTTTGGGCTTTTCCACTCAGCCGGAATCGGATCGAGACGGTATTTTTGCAGCGTGGTGGAATCAAAACTGCCCTGCCAACCCGTTCCCCCGGCCTGATGATAGCGGGTGACCAGCAACACTGCTCGCACAAAAGCCTGCCGCACCGAGAGCGGAATTTCCTCTAGCGGCAGTGCCTCTCGGCGAATGGGATGGGTTACAGACTCCAGCTCTGCCTGAATCTGCCGCAGGCGATCGCGTCGCCGCTCCATCACAGGCGCTTCCTGAGAGCGGTTGCCAAACACCAGACAGCGCGCCAGATCTAGAGCCTCTGCCAGAAGCTCGCATTGCTCAGAAGTTGGCGTCGGGATAGACATAGATTTTGAAACTAGTTGTGAGTGTCTGTCACCACTAGAGGCAGACCTAAAGCAATCAATGCTGCTCCAGTCAAGCGCTCTAGCCAGTGAGCAAACAGATCAATTGACGCGTACCAAACGAATCTCCGTGCGCTGATTTTGAGCATCTTGGGGCGCAATGCCGGGGAGTGGCTCGCTAAATCCTTTGCCCTCCGCCACGATGTTGTGCTGAATGCCTTTGCTGCGTAAATAGTCCACCACTACCTGGGCGCGGTTCTGACTCAACTGCTGGTTCAACGTTGCGCCCCCCGTTTGGGAGGTGTGACCAATCACCCGCACCGCGACAGTTTCTGGGTTAAATTCTTGAATTTCCGCGCTAAGGCCGTCTAAAGTTTGCTGGCCTGCGGCGGTGAGCTGGGCTGACCCCGTGCCAAAATCAACTTGACCTTTGACGTCCAAATTACCGATGTCGGGCGCGGCCTGCACTTGCTCAGGGGTTACCTGGGGCACGGCCACCGTCTGAGCGTTGTCGCCAGAGAGTCGATCGGCCAGTTCAGGGTTATCGGCCCGTACCAGTTCCACCAGGGTGTTGGTATTGGTTGCGGCTTTGGTTAAATACTCAGCCGTGTAGAGATTTTCAGGATTTGCGGGGACGTTGTTTAACCGACCAGAGAGTACCAGCACTGCCGCGATCGCTTCAATCCGCGTTTTCAGAATGCCCTCCTGCATCCAGCTCTGAGCTTCCGCTGCGGTAAAAAAGTCGATGCCCTGCAACACGGCTCCAGCATCTGCGGGAGAGAGGCCGCCGTCTTCGGCAATTTGGGCCTGCAGTTGGGACGAATCTCGCACATTGGCATCAATGCGGCGATAGTAAGCTTCCAGCAGTTCAGACACTTGCTGCGGGTTGGACTGAAGCAAGCGATCGCTCGCCACAATCACATCAACAATCGAACCGGGCGCATCCTGGCTGGATAAGACAACCGTGTGGCCCTGCTGTTTTGCCTGGGTGATAAAGGGTTCCCACAGTACCGCGATCGCGACATTATTGGCCGGATCTTGCATCAGCGACCAGGCTTCTGAGGCATCTGTCACCTTGACCACTTCAAAGTCCGAGAGATTAAATGCTTCAAACTTGGTATCGAGCACTAGGGCCAAATACTCACTTGGTGTATCTCCGGCGTAAACCACCTTTAGGCTAGTGCCTTGGGTCTGAGCCGTTTGCAGTACCGCGCTGATATTTTGCAGAGAGGTCAGCTCAGGATACTGCCGTGTATTGAGCACCACGGCGTCTGCTCCAATGGTGCGATCAATCAATCCAATAATTTGCCCCTGGGGCTGCTGTTGCAAAAACTGATCTAGGGTTGTCACCATTAGATCGGCTTCGCCGTTGCTAAGTCGTTCAGCACGAGCGGCCTGATCAAATTCATCTTCATACTGGAGTCCCAGCCCAAATTCTGCCAAAACGGACTGGAATTCGCCGCTGCGAAAGGTGCTGTACCCGCTAAACGTGTCGCCGAGCAGCGTCAGCTGAGTCGCACTGCGGGGGGCATTGCTGCTGCTACTGGGCTGCCCTGTAATCCCACTCACTAGGCCGGGAGAGGTTTTATTGAGGTACCACAGCCCGCCGCCGATCAGTCCCGCGGTAATGAGTAGCGTTGTAATCAGAGCCGGAGTACTGCTTTTTGACTTACTCATTGATTGATACAGAATGAGCTTTATTGAGATACAGCAAGGGCCAGCCTTATTACGGAAATAAACTGGCCCTTGAATTTTCTTAGTGTACCCAAGCCAAAGCAGCTAAGCAGGACTTACGCTGTTGAATCCGATTTTGACCTCTTTAAGACCCAAATATAGGGAGATCAGATTCGACATCCAAAAATTTGAGAGACCTAGGGGCTTTTGCGGCAGTCTTATGGTTGTCGGCTGATCTCTCAAGGTGTCTGCGACCGACTGACGGCACGCCCCCAAACCTGCCAAACCTAATCAGAGCAGCGATATCGAACAAAGCCGGCATCGAGATCCGTCAATGATGAGCCATCGCCCGATAGTCGGAAAGAATCCGTTGCGGTAAAGATTTCTCCTTCGCTGGAGTATTCAGCCGTCACCGTCATTTCGCGATCGCCTCGCACAGAAACTTCCAGCACAGCGCCTGACGATTCATAAAACTCCAGCCGATTTAGACCGATCACCAATCGACCATCGCTGTAGGGCACACCGCATCCTTCGAGACTAATATCCCATTCGCCCTGGAACTGCATAGGAATAGCTTCTCGCGTCTCCACCACCAGATCAGCGTCAGAATTATTCGCTAACGCCGGGGCTTGGGCTGAGGCAGCATCTTGAATGCCCCAGTCACCGACTTCTAGCTTGGAGCCACCATAGGTAATCACCGCCAGCGTCTTCTGCGCCTCTGGGTGGAAAAAATCAAATCGGCACTGGCCCGCACCTGTACCCGCGCAGCCTGAAACTTCCGTAAAGCCTGCATCGTAAGCCATGCGCTCAACACCGTAAGGCCCCGGATCCGGCCCTTCCACGGGAACCCAACCCTTTTGGATCAGCAAAGCCCGAGCATCGGCGTAAATCATGCCTGATTCCAGATCAACCAGTGAGCTATCCGCAGCGGCCGTGGACGGCTCAGCACTGGTGTCAGATACAGGTTCACTAGGCGCCTGACTAGGTTGTGCAGCAGCCGGAGCAGTCGAATCTTCGGTAGCGGTCGCTTCAGCTTCTTACGATGCAGTACTCGCCAGGGTGTCGGAAGTGGCCTCTGGCACATCGCCAGCCGCACAGCCAATCATTAAGGACGTTATGCCGAGACAGGTAATCAGCGCTTTACGCTTAGATGGGAAGTGGATTAGGGAATTCAGCATCGTAATCTGTTTAACCAAAATTTTGTATCAGGGGTTGTCCAAAACTGCACCATCAATAACTTTGCTGAGATAGCTTGGCGTATCGATTAGCCCTTGTTTTGGACTGAACATAGT
>JBCDFX010000320.1:0-5125 GCA_039177155.1 Cyanobacteria bacterium P01_H01_bin.119 | reverse complement strand
ATTAAAGACTACGGTATTGCCATTAAAGGCCCGTTGACCACCCCCGTGGGCGGCGGCATTCGCTCTTTGAATGTTGCCCTCAGGCAGATCAATGACCTATACGCCTGTGTGCGCCCCTGCAAATATTATCCCGGCACCCCCTCTCCCCATAAAAGCCCTGAAAAGCTAGATGTCATTGTTTACCGGGAAAATACCGAAGATATTTATCTGGGCATTGAATGGAAGCAGGGAAGCGCGATCGGCGATCGCCTGATACAGCTCCTCAATACCGACCTGATTCCGGCTACCCCAGAGCACGGCAAAAAGCAAATTCCTCTCGACTCGGGCATCGGCATCAAACCCATCAGCAAAACCGGGTCTCAGCGACTGGTGCGCCGCGCCATCAAGCACGCCCTGCGCCTGCCCAAGGCCAAACAGATGGTTACCCTGGTTCACAAGGGCAACATTATGAAATACACCGAAGGGGCCTTTCGGGACTGGGGCTACGAGCTGGCCAGCAGCGAATTTCGCAATCAGTGCATCCTAGAGCGGGAATCCTGGGTGCTCAGCAATAAACAGGCCAATCCCGATATTTCCATCGAAGACAACGCCCGCAAAATTGAGCCCGGCTACGACTCGCTAACGCCGGAGAAAAAAGCAGTCATCTGTGAAGAAGTGAAGGCAATTCTGGAGGCTATTTGGGACAGCCACGGCAGCGGGCAGTGGAAAGACAAAGTTATGGTGAACGACCGCATTGCCGACAGCATCTTTCAGCAAATTCAAACTCGTCCAGACGAATACTCTATCCTCGCCACCATGAACCTCAACGGCGACTATCTCTCCGACGCGGCAGCCGCCATCGTCGGAGGGCTGGGTATGGGGCCAGGTGCCAATATTGGCGACACCTGTGCCGTGTTTGAGGCCACCCACGGTACGGCTCCCAAACACGCCGGACTCGATCGCATTAACCCTGGCTCGGTGATTCTCTCCGGGGTGATGATGCTGGAATTTATGGGCTGGCAGGAAGCGGCAGATTTAATCAAAAACGGCATTGCAACGGCAATCTCATCCCGCGAAGTGACCTATGATCTGGCCCGGATGATGATGCCCCCAGTTGAGCCACCGCTGAAATGCTCTGAGTTTGCCAACGCCATTATCAGCCATTTTTAACCCGATATAACCCAGTTAAAATCGCCATGGTTCATGGCGTCTTATTTAGGCGCGTGCGCGATAGGGCGATATGTCCTAAATAAACATTAAAAGCCAAACTTTTTGGCCGCCAGATTATCTAAGGACCATTGCCCCGGCCCGCCAACCAAAAGAAACGCGTACACTGCGGCGTAGAGCGATGCCGTCTCCAGAGGAGCAACAATTAGCCCATTGGCCTTGATATGGAAAAAAATAGCCACGCCCATCGTGGATAAAAGCGCCAGCGCATTTAACCGCGTCAGTAGCCCTAGCATAATAAAAACTGAGCTAACGATCTCCACATAGGCTGCGCAGTATGAAAAGAAAACTGGATACGGTAGCCCGATAAAGCTCACAACATTGTCTGCAAAGCCCTGGATGTCATTGAGTTTGTCGAGTCCGTTGTGAATCATCAGTCCCCCCACGGCCAGCCGAATTACCAGCCAAAAGGCTTGAAAGAGAACGCCGTCAGAATCGCTAGAAACCAGCAGCAGCTGAGGCAACGAGAGATCGGCGGCTGATTCTGTTTCTGGGTTGGTCTGCTGAGATGTCATAGAGTTTAGGGTAAAGCCTTAGCGCCATCACGTAATTACTGCCATTGTCGCAAGTAATTCTCGACTGTCAAGCCGCAGTGCGGCTACGACTCAACCCTAAATTCGCTTGACATTGGAACTCGGTTTGACCACTTAACTTTGACAATCCCATAAGGAGAATCAGACTACTCAATAGGCGACCGTGCCTAAGAGCGTGTCAACAGTCTTGCACTTTGCATTTTGCATTCCGCGTAGCGACACTAGGCAGATTGTCGGCCCCGCAAAAATTGCAGCGTAATATTGGCAACGCGCTCACCATAGGCTTCGGCGGTGGCAATATCTCCCGACGGTGGCGCACTGGGCGGATCCACCTGGAAGCTGGCAGCCATTGGACCGACGGACGAGCCGACTCGATTTGTGACCTCTGGCCCCGGCCCAGCCACGCTGTTCATGGCATTAGGGTCAGAGGCCGCAGGCATCATCCCTGTTCCCACGTAAATCATGCCCTGCTGCATGGCATTAATCATCAGATCGACCAGCGTATTGAGCTTGTCCCCAGACAGAGAGCTGGAGTTGGTAAACGCCCCGGCAATCTTATCTTTCCACGCCTGGGTAAACCACTTTTTGGCAGCAGCTTCAATAAACTGCTTCATCCCCGCTGATACACTGCCCATGTAAGTCGGGCAGCCCAAAATCATCCCATCGACGCTGTCTAGCTCATCTAGCTTTTGGGTGGCCTCTTCAGCCGTCATGAGGGCAGCATCAATGCCGTCAACTCTGGCAGCGCCGCGATATACCGCTTCGGCCTGGAGCTTGGTGTGCCCATATTGAGAGTGGTAAATAACAACAAGTTTGCTCATGGGTAAAATGCCTATTGGTGAAACAAAGAACAATTGCAGTACGAGAGACGCGTTATTAGTTGGCTCCAAAAATTTTCCGGAAGCTCGCTAGAAGCCCGCAAGGGCCAGCGATGACGCGCCCGTCAAAAATGATTAAAAATTAATCAGGGGCTGAAACCGTTACTGTGGCAATACCTCAGCATTTAGCTGATACAGCCCCTAATCGGTTACGCGGCCATATCAAACAGCAGAATTTCGCTTTCTGCTGCAGTACCTGCCAGGGTTAACCGCTCTTCTTCAGCGATCGCAGCGCCATCTCCAGCCGTTAGCAGTTGACCGTTGAGGGTAATACTGCCCTGGGCAACGTGCACCCAAGCGGCTCGGTTAGATGCCAAGCTATGCTCGACAGCGTCACCATCGGCTAAGTGGGCCGCATAGAGATTCACATCTTGGTGAATGGTGACAGAGCCATCGCGGCCATCGCGGGAGCCGACCAGCCTTAGCCGGCCCTGCTTATCGTCAGGCGCAAAGAAGGTCTGCTCGTAGCTAGGATCTAGCCCTTGGGTATCGGGCATCACCCAAATTTGCAGAAAATGCACCGGGTCAGTGCTAGACGCATTAAACTCACTGTGCAAAATTCCGCTGCCCGCCGACATCCGCTGTACGTCTCCAGGGCGAATAATAGAGCCATTGCCAATGCTGTCTTTATGCTCTAGCGCCCCATCGAGCACATAGGTGATGATCTCCATATCACGGTGACCGTGGGTGCCAAAACCTTTGCTCGGCATCACCTTGTCTTCGTTGATCACCCGCAGGCTAGCAAAGCCCATATGCTGCGGATCATAGTAGTTACCGAAGGAAAAACTATGGCGAGAATCTAACCAGCCAAAGTTAGCGGCACCGCGCTGATTTGCCGGACGGATTGTAATCATGGTTTACCTCCTCGCGACGGGTGTAGCGTTATGTCCGTTCGCTATGGCTTTATTATGAATTGACTTTAATAAAAAGACAATAGGGTATTTAATTGACAGTTTGTCGCTTATTATTTGACAATAATTGCCATGCCAGTGCCGAAAGGTTCAACATTCCCCAAGGAAAACAGAAGTGAATGGACAAGTTTGAAAGTTTGCGAGCGTTTACCCAAGTTGTAGAGGCGGGGGGCTTTGCCGCTGCCGCGCGGGAAATGGGGCTATCACGCTCGGCGGTCAATAAGCTGGTGATGAACCTAGAAGACGACCTCAAAGCGCAACTGCTCCACCGCACGACCCGTAAGGTCACCCCCACTGAGACGGGGCTGGCGTTTTATGAGCGCAGCATTGCGATTTTGGCGGATTTGGCCGAAGCTGAGCGATCGGCTTGCCAGCAGCAGAGCGAACCCAAGGGACGCCTGCGTATTAACGCGCCCATGACCTTTGGAACCCTACACTTAGCGCCAGCGATCGCCGATTTTTTGAGCCAATATCCTGAGGTGCAAGTAGAGCTAGCCCTCAGCGATCGCTTTATTGACCCCATCGAAGAAGGCTTTGATCTGACCATTCGCATTGCTCAGCCGCCCACCTCGGCCAGCTTAATTGTCCATCGACTGGTAACCGCTCGGCGGGTAATCTGCGCGTCTCCGGCTTACTTAAATCAACACGGCACTCCCAGCCACCCCGACGATCTTAAACACCATTCCTGTCTGCACTATGGCTGTCTCGCCAGCCAAAGCCAGTGGCAGTTAACCTACAAGAGTGAAAAACAGTATGCCGTTAATATCAAGGGCGTACTCTGTTCCAACAACGGTGAAGCCCTGCGCGATGCCGCCGTCAGGGGACTGGGTATTACGCTGCTGCCCACGTTTATCGTAGGGGGAGATTTGCGAGCGGCAACGCTGCAAACGGTGCTGTCAGACTACCAGCCTGTAGAAATCGCAGTCTACGTGGTGTATCCGGTGAATCGCCATCTATCGACTAAGGTGCAGTTGATGACGGATTTTTTGCGCGATCGCTTTGGCGATTGTCCAGAGTGGGATCGCAGGCCAGAGCAAGATCGAGAGCTGGGCTAATCAGAGTCAACCGCAGCCGCAGCCAAATCATTCAGTAAGATAGAGGAAGAGAATTATTCACCAGCGATCAGACCTATGGATCAAAGCGAAGTCATCACCCTGCTCTCGAAGCGCGAAATTGCAAAGATGCGGCGAGCCTGCCACATGGCTGCCGAGCTGCTGGACTATCTAGAGCCCATGGTTAAGCCAGGTGTCAGCACCCTGGCGCTAAATGAGGCGGCTGAAGCTTGGACCCAAAAGCGAGGGGCTCGCAGTGCGCCCTTAGGCTACGGCCCTAAAGAGTTTCCATTCCCAAAATCTATCTGCACCAGCGTTAACGAGGTGGTGTGCCACGGGATTCCCAACGCGGAGCAAATTTTGAACGATGGCGACATTATCAATATCGATGTAACGCCGTTCTACGAGGGCTTCCACGGCGATACTTCCCGCACCTTTTTGGTTGGCAATCCGTCACCCACGGCGCGCAAGCTAGTCGAAGTTACTAAAGAGGCCATGTGGCGTGGCATTCGCGAGGTTAAACCCGGTGCGCGAGTGGGCGATAT
>JBCDFX010000319.1:0-5126 GCA_039177155.1 Cyanobacteria bacterium P01_H01_bin.119 | reverse complement strand
GCTTGCCAGGGTAGAGGCGATGCTAAAAGTAATCCCTAAGGTCAGCAGATTGAGCCAAGAGCGGAGTTGCCTGGGGCGAAATCCTTTGGGAGGCAAGACAATTTCGAGCCCCTCACCGTGCTGATGGACCAAGACCCGGCCCGACGTCGCTAACGCTAAATCTGCTTGAGTAAGCGTGCCGGGCTCTAAAAGACTATCGAGGCCGTCAAGGGCGGCTTGGGCTGAGGTTGGGCGCTGGCTAATATCTGGATGGGTCAGCCAGCGCAGCCAGCGACGCAGCGATTGACTAATATGAGTTGCTTTACTCTCAAACCGAATGCGTAGACTGTGCTGGGGTAGCTCGGCTGGATGCAGCCCCGTGACGAGATAAATCAATGTAGCGCCCAAGCTGTAGAGGTCGGAGGCGGGCTCGGCGCGACCTCCAAATTGCTCTGGCGGCATATAGCCATAGGTGCCGACGATGGTCAGTGTCCCGGTGGGGGGCATAAAGGGCGCTTGCACAGATCCAAAATCAACCAGATAGAGCTGTCCTTGATGATGCCCGCTGCGATCGCCGAGCAGAATATTGCTGGGTTTTAGATCTCGGTGAATAATGGGGGGTACCTGAGTGTGCAGATAGTGCAAGATTGCCAGAAGCTGCCGGGCAATATCGAGAATGTCAGCTTCTGTAAAGGTGCGCCCTGCTTTCAGATAGTCTTGAAGCGATCGCCCCTCCACATAGTTTTGAACCAGGGCATACCCTTTGGCTTGAGGCAGATCAATCTCAAAATAGTCGAGATAGCCAGGGATAGCGGCGTGGGCTAAAGATTTCAGTACTTCGCCCTCCCGCTCAAACAGGCGCAAATCGGCCCAGTCGAAATCGCCGCCGAAGGTGATGATTTTAATTACAACGGGCTGATGGGTCTGCAAATCATCGGCCAGCAGCGTTCGCCGACCGATGGCTCTACCCAGCTCCCGACGAATGGTGTAGCGATCGCGCAGCGTTTTGCCTAACCAGTCCGATTCCAGTTGTGCAGTCATAAGCGTCACCGAGGCTGAGAACGGTGTTCTCAGGGTACTCAATTTATAGCAACCCGCCGAAAGGTTGGGCCAGAGTTGCGAGTCAGACTGCTTCTATGCGGAGGACTCCAGCGACACTGGGTAGCGCGCGCAATCCGGCCAAAGCCTGCAGGATTAGAGACGCCAGAAATAGCCAGTAATATAGACATACAGCACTGCAATATGTTTCAGGCTATGGTCAACGCCTCAACTCAGTTTACTGTTCAGGATTTGCAGCTCTTTCCTGACGATGACAAGATATCTAACAGCCGCCCCGGATTTAGTGATTGAGTCGCTATCGCCGGGCCGCAAGAATGAGCGTCGAGACAAGGAGTTGAAGGTCAGGCTTTATTCTGCTCGGGGAGTGAAGGAGTACTGGCTGGTGGATTGGCGCACGGAGAAGCTGGAAGTTTACCGAAGGCAAGACACTCAATTGAGATTAGTGGAAACGTTGTTTTCCGAAGATCGCTTGCGATCGCCGTTGTTACCCGAGTTTGACGTAAAGCTAAAGCGAATTTTCGCGCGAGGGAAGAAACAAGCGGAGTGATACTGAGTGCAATACATGCCTCGCCAGTTCTGTTCCGCATCTTTGATCCGGAGTTCATGGCACCTTACGCCCATATTTTGCATCGACCTCGATTGAGGCATACCCAGACTTTCACCCTGCTGTAGTCGTCTTAATAGAAATCCTGCCTCAAGTCTGGCAACTTGACTGGAAGGAGGTGTCCTGACCTCAAATAGCATCGAGTTTAAGCAGGCTTTCTGCACATGCCAGCACCGCCTCTTTTGGCGCAATCGGTTCCCAGCCCAAGACCTCCTTTGCCTTGCGATGATTGACCCGTCGCTCTACTCCTAAATCCAGCAAAATCGGCTTAAGGGTATTGTCAAAATTAGAAATAAGCCGCACCGCAAAATTTGGCAACTTCCCTTTAGGAAGGTTGCGCTCCGGGTAAGCGTCTCGCAGAATCGTGGCTATCTGGTAAAACGAGAGAAATCCGGCTGACCCAATAAAGCGCTCTCCCGCAGCTTGGGGAGATTCCATCGCTCGAATATGCAAATCTGCTACCGATCGCACATCTACCAGGTCAAACCCAATTTGGGGCACCGCCGGCAGGCTGCCGCTTAATGGCTTAGCGACAATATTTACGGAGGCGCTAAAGTTTGGCGTTAGAGCCGGACCTAAGATTGCGCCGGGGCAAATGGTTGTTAAGGCCAGGGCGCTATTGTCCTGCTCGATAAAGTTCCAGGCGGCCCTTTCAGCGATGGTTTTGCTGCAGAAATAGGGGGTAGTGTCTTTTTGATGGGTAATGTCTGTCCAGTCGGCTTCGGTGTAAGTGCGGCTGCGTTGAGTTTTGGCTTTGCCGTAGACAATGGCCCCTGTTGAGGAGGTGAGGACAACTCGCTTAACGCCGTTTTTGCTGGCGGCTTTGAGAATAGCTAGTGTGCCCTGTTTGGCTGGCAGAATCAAATCGTTTTCGTCTTTGGGCAAGCTGCGCGGGAAAGGTGAGGCAATATGCATCACGGTATCCACCCCAGCCGTGGCTTTGTCCCATACGGCTTCGTCGCTTAAATCGGCCTCTACAAAGCTGAGATGTTCACTCTTTTGGGTGTGCCGGGCGATAACGCTGCGAATGGCGCTGGCTCGGCTTTGGTTGCGTAGGGTTCCGATAACGGTATAGCTCTTTTCTAAAAGCTGAATGGCTGTGTGGGAGCCAAGAAACCCGGTGACTCCGGTGAGTAAAACGGTGTGTGTCATAGCTGGATAGGGACTAAACGTGCTGGAGCGCGTCGGCAGCGACGGGGGCCTTTGCTGCAATCCGGCGGCGATAGAGCAACAAATGAACTGAGGGAATGTAGTAGAGCGCGAGCAGCGTTGCCCCGCCCAAACCACCGGCGATCGCGATCGCCAGCGGCGGCCAAAATCCGGTGGTGTCCATCATCAGCGGGGTAAAGCCAACGATAGTGGTTAGGGTAGTGGCCACAATATGGCGGGTGGATTCTAGAACGACGGCTTGGGTGGCGCGGCGATCGCCTCGACGCGCCTCTGGATTGCTGCGCAACGCCGCCAGCACCACAATCGAGTCGTTAATGGCTAGGCCAATCAGTCCCAAAGTGCCCAAAATAGCCGTAAAGCCAAATAGGGAGTTGAATAGCCACAGGGCCAAGGCCGCTAGCCCAACCGCAAATACAGCTACGGAGGCAATCAGCGCCGCTAGCCCGAAGGAGTTAAAGGACAGCACTAAAGTCGCCGTCATCAAAATCACCAGCACGCCAACGGTGGAAAGCAGGTTACCCACGGCGTTGCCTCGGGCATCTGCTTCGCCGCCGTACTCTAGTCGGTAGCCAGGCGGCAGGATGAAATCAACATCGGCTAACTGCTGCTGGAACGCTGAGAGAACCGTGGCGGGTAGGGCCCCAGCAGTAATAAAGCCCTGCACGGTGTTAATTCGCTGGCCGTCTTTGCGGGTAATGGTGGCAATATCGGGCACTAGAGATAGGTCGGCGATCGCATCTAAAGGCAGCGTTTCTCCATTTCCGGTCACCAGATCGAGCGCGGCAATATTGTCCAAATTGCCCCGGCCTTGGTCACTGAGGCGCACCCGCACGGGAATATCTTCGGTGTCCTCCAACACTGAGCCACCTAGGGTCCCATCTAGGGAACTGTTGAGCTGGCGGGCGATGGCGCTGTTGTCCAGCCCGGCCTGCTGGGCCTGCACTTCGTCTACGGTTAGGGCCAGTTTGGGTAAGCCCTCGGTCAAGTCGGCCTGGGTATGGACGACATCGGCTACTTGGGCAAGCTGACCCCGCAGATCGTTACCGATTTGCCGCAGCTGGGTCATATCTGATCCGTAAATGCGCAGCTCAATCGGCGCGTCGAAAGGGGGGCCCTGCTCAAGCTGTTTGACCAGCACCTGGGCGTCGGGAAAGGCCCCATTAAGCTGACCCTGCAGGTCTTGAATAGTTTGCCGCAGATGGGTGGTGTTGCTGAGCTGCACAATGCCCTGGGCGTAGTGGGCCGCGTTGCGGCGATTACCGATTACGTTATAAAAAAACGACGGCGCACTTTCGCCTAAAAACCAGTGAATATCAGCCACATCGGGATGCTCTCGAATAAGCTGCCGGGCCGCGGTGACCTGAGCCTGAGTGGTTGCGATCGCGCTCTGACTGGGCAGCTCAAACTCAACTTGGAACTGGTCCCGGTTGGTGGGCGGGAAAAACTGCTGATCTAACGTGCCAAATACAGCAAAGCCAGCAGCGGGCAGCACCAGGGCCAGGCCGATGCCCAACCAGGGGCGACGAAAAACGGTTTCCAGACTCCAGCGGTAGAGCGCCGTTAGGGTGGGGTTAGAAAACCCATCTTGCCACCAGCGATCGCTTCCGCTCACAGGCCGAATCAACCCTGCCAATGACACAATCACCGTCAGCGACAAAAATAGAGAACTCAGCAGCGCCAAAATCACCGTTAGGCCAATGGTGCCAATAAATTCGCCGGTACCGCCGGGGGAGGTGGCAATGGGCACAAAGGCCAGCACTGTGGTCAGCGTTGAGGCGATTAGGGGCACCAGCAAATGGCTGACCGTATCGCTGACCGCTGCGGCTGAAGGCAGTCCTCGCCGCAGGCGAATCTGCATCTCATCGACAACCACAATGGCGTTGTCGATCAGCAGCCCTAGGGCAATAATAATGCCCGTCACCGACATCTGATGCAGGGGCACTCCCAAAATCTTCATGCAGCCAAATACCATCAGCGTTGCCAGGGGCAGCGCCGAGCCCACAATCAGCGCTGCTCGCCATCCCAGCATCACGAGCGATACCCCAATCACTAGCCCCGATCCGGTTATTAGGTTTAGCACCACGCCGTTAAGCCGCTGCTGCACATACTGGCTTTGATCCAGCACAGTGACCAGCCCCAAACCATCGGAAAGATTGGCCTGAAACTCGGCCAGCAGCTGCTTGGCCTGGGCGGCCCACTGATCGACCCGCTGACCGTTTTCGACGGTGGCCGAGTTTCAGGCCAATCTTTCCGATGGTTTGGGGCTGGTCACTGTGCTGGATCAAAGCCAGTATGTGCAGCAGCGGCTTAACGG
>JBCDFX010000318.1:0-5153 GCA_039177155.1 Cyanobacteria bacterium P01_H01_bin.119 | reverse complement strand
GGGATGCGCCTCCGGTCAAAGCGGCTCAGGCGGCGGGGATAGAAACCATCGGAGAAATGGAGCTAGCCTGGCGCTATCTGGAAGATCGCCCCTGGGTAGGCATTACAGGCACCAACGGCAAAACCACTACAACGGCCCTGACCGCCGCAATTTTCCAGGCGGCGGAGTTAACTGCCCCCGCCTGCGGCAATATTGGCTATGCGGCCTGTGAACTGGCGTTAACCGAGACTGTTCCAGACTGGGTGATTGCCGAAGTCAGCAGCTATCAAATCGAAGCGGCTCCTACCTTAGCACCCAAGATTGGCCTATGGACCACTTTCACCCCGGATCATCTAAGTCGCCATAAAACCCTAGAAAAGTATTTTGACATTAAGGCAAGTCTGCTGCATCGCTCCGAGCTAGCCGTCTTTAACGGTGACGATTCCTACCTGCGTCGCCATATTGCACCCGACTGGCCAAACGCCCACTGGACCAGCATAAACGGTAAAGACGCGATCGCTCCCCATCAGCCCACCGCCTGGATTGACAACGGCTGGGTAACGTTTCGAGGTCGGCCCATCGTCGAAGCTTCGACGCTAAAAATGGTGGGAGAACACAATCAGCAAAATTTACTGCTGGCCGTCACTGCGGCTTGCCTGGCGGGGATAGATAAGAGCGCGATCGCCTTAGCCGTTGCCGATTTTCCTGGTGTTCCTCACCGACTGGAGCAGGTTGGCCACTATGCCAGTATGACCCTAATCAACGACAGTAAAGCCACTAATTATGAAGCCGCCGCCGTTGCGCTGGCCGCCGTAGAGAGTCCAGTCATTTTGATCGCCGGGGGCGAGCCTAAAGAAGGTAACGACCAGGCTTGGCTACAGGCCATTCACGCTAAAGTTCAACAGGTTTTACTAATTGGCAAGGCGGCCCAGGGCTTTGCTCAGCGCTTAAGCGATACGGACTACCACAGCTATGAGATTGTAGACACCCTAGAGCGGGCTGTGCAGCGCGGTATTGAAATGGGAGCCCAATATCAAGCCAAAGTTCTACTGCTGTCCCCTGCCTGCGCCAGCTTTGATCAGTACGCCAGCTTTGAGCATCGGGGAGAACATTTCAAACGCCTATGTAGCGAAATCGCCTGCAAAGACTAAAACTTATAAGACCAAGGTTTATAAGACTAAGACTTAACGTCCAACGAACGGAATATAAAACCAGGACAAAGTCCAAAAACTAGCGTCGCCTTTCGAGCGATTACGTCGGCGAGAAATCCGCCTGCTCACAACAGAGGGAAGGGTTATGGGCCAAAGTAGAGCGCCAATAGCAACGACCATCCAACTGGTTCGGTCATTATTGGGCGTCGTTTCATCCCGCAAAAATGCCGTTAACAGGAAGACTAGCATTGCACAAACAGGCACAAAATACAGAAGTAAAAGCTGATTAGAAAACATCACAGTGATCCCGACACCGAAAAAACGTTCAAGGAGTCCGACATAAGATAAAGCTAAATGCTTTATCTCAGCCTACCCAGTATCAACAAGATAGACCTCTATCTTCCGTACAAATCTAATAATCTGCACAGGTATTTTAACGGCTCACCACTCGAGTCGTCTGTGCGGTCTTGTGTGTAATGGCAGTTACTTTCTGCTTATCGATAGACTTAGTTAATACCAAAACAGGTGGTAAGTATATTGACAACCCTATGCGCCTAGCTTGTGTGCCATTTTCGTCGAATTTCGTATCTTTGTTAACGTCAGGGCCGCTTCTTGGGCCGACAATCCGTCAATAGATACTTCCGGAATCGTCTGGTTACGGCGCTGTAAATCGTGAGTATAAGCCCGGTCATAGTAGTTCAGAATGATCTCAACCGCAGTGGCGAGGTCGTTGTGCTCAATGGCCGATACGGCCGATTGCGTGCGATCGCCCCCTAACCGTTTACGAATCCGCTCCGTGGCAGCGATTAAATCTGCAGCATCTGCCTGACCGTAGCACTCCACCAATAAAGCAACCCGTTCTGAGCGCGATCGCGTCACAGCCAGGGCCGAAGCCTGGCTCATCTGATCAAACAGCTCTGGAGGAATCCGGCAGCTTCCGACGTTTCGGCTCTCTGCCTCAATCCAAATCGGACGGCTTGGGTCAAATTTTTGCCAGGCGAACGCCAGCAAATTTTCAAACTGCTCAGTGCTCGGCTGGGGCGGCAGCCCCAATGCCCCAAAACTGCTGCCCCGATGGTTGGCAACACCTTCTAAATCTAAAACCTGCTCCCCAAGCTTATGCAAACAGTGGAGAATATCGGTTTTGCCCGTACCGGTCATACCGCCCAAAAGCTGAATCGGCTTGGACTGGCTTAGAGCTGTGCGCACCCAGCGGCGAAACGCCTTGTAGCCTCCTTCCAAGGTCGCCGTTTGCAATCCGCCTGTGGTCAATAGCCAAGCCACCGACTCACTCCGCAGTCCGCCCCGCCAGCAGTGGAGACGCACTGTTGACCCTGCAGCGATCGCCTTAGCCTGCCGCAGCAGCGTTGCTTGCTTAGGCCCGACTATCTCAAAGCCCAGCTCTACAGCCGCTTCTCGTCCCTCGTGCTTATAGCAGGTGCCGACCGTTGCCCGTTCATCATCAGAAAATAGCGGCAAATTAACCGCGCCCGGAATATGGCCCTGATTAAATTCACCCGGGCTGCGCACGTCTAAGATTGAACCGGGGGCGCTTAAGAATAAATCAACAGGAAGAATCTCGGACACAATTAAGCATTGGCATTATCCACGTCTAATTGTAATAGGCCCTGTATCGCCTGCAGCCATAATGCCCATGCTTCAACTGAACAGTCTCTAGCGCCGAACTAAGGTTATTCAGATTGCCAGTCTTGGTCATCGCGCCGGGCGATTTGATCAATCAACTGTTTCAGCCCGTCGCGATCGCTCTCTGTCATTTTCCCCGCCTGGATAATACCCCCTTCATCGAGCAGTAGGTAGCGATTGCAGAATTCCGCTACCCCTTCACTCTCGCGGCTGGTGATCACAACTGTGGTCTTTGGGGTGATGTAGTTGACCCCGGCTAAAATTTTGCGCAGTTGAGCTGGAGCAAGCGTGGCTAGCGGGGCATCGAGCAGTAAGACTTTTGGCTGAAGGATTAGGGCGCGGGCGATCGCGACAAACTGCTGCTGACTAATGGACAGCTGAGTTCCGGGTTGATCGAGCCAAGTTGCGGGCAGGTTGACGGCATCGATTAGGGTTTTAAGGCGCAGCTCTGGGTCGCTGAGGGCTGGTTTCTGAATCGCTAGGGGGTAGCGCAGCGTTTCACCCACGGTTAGTCCCAAAAGGCGGGGGGTTTGATCCACATAGGCAATTTGCCGCCGCAGGATGTTTACGGGCCACTCAGCCAAGTCCCGTCCTTCAAACTGGATCTGGCCGCTCTGCGGACTGGTCAAACGGTTGAGAAGACGCAGTAAAGCGGTTTTACCTGAATTTGCGGCACCCAAAATAGCAAGGCGATCGCCAACGTCAATCGATAGCGATAAGTTATTAAAGACCTGGCCCATACCTACGGGGGCCGTTAGCCGAACCTGCTGGAGCTGAAGCTGCATGGGCGACTATCCCGCGCGCTGGCTGAGGGTAAGCGCCGTCCAAATCGTCCAGCCGTCAATGGCAAACAGCACCAGCGTAAATACCAGCAAAATCAAATACATCCAGGGCTGAGCCAAGGGCCGCACAGATTGGGTATCAATGCCTGTTTTGGCCTGCACGGTTCGCACCAGTCGGGCAAAGCCCACCACCCGCATCGGCAGCAAATAGGCGCGATCGCGATCGTCGCTGGTGAAATAGTAAACTAAACCGCCCTGCCCCGTGGTGCGAGGCTTTAGGGCTTTAATTTGTGACCACTCTAGAGACCAGCTTCGCCGCCAGAGCCAGTTAATCCAGGCGGGATGGCTAACGCAAATGCCCTTCTCGTTGGTTACAACCCGTTCGCTTAGGGCACCATAGAGCGCGATCGCTCCTAGCACTGTCCCCACCACCAGTACGGCGGGCGATATAGGCGCAGCCGTGGCCGCCGCCAAAAACGGCAGTGGGCCAATTAGGGCCAAATACAGACTCAATAGGGTAATCCGAATCAGAGGCGAAATCGGGAAGCGATCGTAAGCCGTATCCAACTCGGCTTCAATATGGTTGAGCTGAGAATCGGTCACCGCCAACGCTCCGGAGGTCCTAAAAATTGCTTTTCCCAGTCTAGGTCAAAGGCTCAGGGGCTAAAACCCTAAGGCAAATACTTCTGCACCACAAACCAGCCGCTCAAGCTTACCGCCAGCAGCGCCACAAACAGTAGCCCATTTAAGCCCACATGCAGGGGGCGCGCCCAGGGCCGGGCCGGGCTGATGCGGTTAGCGCTCCAGGCCGACCCTAGCACTAGCCCAACGGTTCCGAGCCCGCCAACCAAATGCCACGAGTGGCCCAAGCGACCGTACTCTCCCAGCGTGCCCACAATGCCGATGCTCAGCAGAATCAGCACCAGCACCACTAACGTACTGCCCAGCCCCAGATGCAGCGGACGCAGCCATTTAGGGCGACGCTTTTTGCCCTGCCGCAGCCCCGAAAGAACGCCCCCTGTCACCATCAGCACGGTATAGGCCGCGATGGTTAACCCCATCGACCAGGCCGCGATACGCCAAAGCCAGATAAAAGATGGCAAATCCATAAACTAGAGAATAAAGGGAGGCAGTGCTAAAGACTACCTTTAGACTACTGCATCTGTTCCCCACCGCTGCCCTAACGTTGCGTAACCATTATGACCACAACGGTTTCAAAACCGCTTCAAGCTGCTCTCAAAGAATGGGCGATCGCAGTAGAGGCTTTGGCCCAGGGAGACACTATCGTTATCCTTAGAAAGGGCGGCATCCGCGAACCGTCGGGCCGCTTTACCGTGCCCCACCGCCAGGTCTGGCTTTATCCCACCTATGAGCACCAAAAATCCCACCTGCTCAAGTTGCCCTATGCAAGAGCGATCGCGGCGGCATCTACCAATATTCAGCCCACCGCTGTTGAACTCAAAGCCTGGGCCCATATCACCCACCATTTCACCCTGACCCAGGCAGACGCCCTGGCGGCCCTGCTGCCCCACCATATCTGGAATCAGCAGTTGGCAACCGAACGCTTTCGCTGGAAGCCCAAACAGCCTTTATCCGT
>JBCDFX010000317.1:0-5164 GCA_039177155.1 Cyanobacteria bacterium P01_H01_bin.119 | reverse complement strand
GTTGTACTGCAGAGCGTTGACAATCATATTGTCGTAAACGCGCCTTAGGTGCAGCGGATCAGCGCGAATCATTGGCAACTCGTTAGCTACTAAGTTGTTCACCCTCCCGTTGGCTTGTCGAAGAAGCGGCTTGAGATCGACAACAATATCCCGAACGAGTTCGGCCAACTGCAGGGGTTGAGGATTAACTAAGATACCTCTGACTTCTTGGTTGTAGGCTTCTAATAAAGTATTGATAAGTCCAAGCTGACGTTCTTGGCATTTGATCATTTGCCGCAAAACCATAGGTTTAAGTATCGTACCCGCCTCGTGCTTGGGCAGATTTTTTAGCAGCATCAGTGTGCCAGTCACCGGATTGCGCAGGTCGTGAGAGACGGCGTGTAAGAAAAGCTGCAGCTCCTGCCGTGACTCAAACTCCGAGAGCCTCAGCCGCTCATAAACCCACACGCCGATATTGCAAATCACGCAGATCCAGGCCAAGTTAGCGAAGGTACCCCAAATAAAAACACCCTCAAAAACCGCAATATCTTCCACATGGGTAATCCCCAGCAGGGGTAGCACAACGCCAAAGTAGGTAACCGGCAGCGCCTGAGACAGCAGATGCAGTGGCCAGCGTAGCGGCAGCAGAATCGCTAGGGCTAAGAAAACCGTTGGCGATGGCTCAGTCGGTAGGTGATAAAACGTGGCAACAATTTGCTGCGAAAATCCGTTTACCGCGCAGGCCAGTATTAAGAACAGAATTGCGGGATAGCGACGTCCCCACCGGGTTTTATGCAGCAGCAAACACAGCGCCAGCAGCACTGTGGTGACGAAAAAGCCCGCGATCGTGGCTTCTCTAAACTGATGGGCAACGGCGGCCGCATTATCGGTGAGACCAGATAGCATTTTAGTAACCTGGTCGATATGAAAAAACAAAAGGTATGGCATGTAGCTGCCGGCAATTAGATGACAGCCCAGTACAGCCCAAAGCCCGAAGCCCAGCCGCTTGTATAAAAATGCCTGCCGCCACTTGAGATAGTCCTTTGACGGGGTAAGCGATAGGCTCTGCCACAGCTCAGTCCAGCGCCTGTCAAACTGCCCCATAAATCTATTGAGAAATATAGTCATAAAATTCGTCTCAGCAATTGGGGCAACGGCAACCCTTCGACTGTCAGCGCGATGGCACAGTTCAGTTCGCTCAGGCTGCTGCTAGCCCTTTGCCCAGCGGCGGCATCTAACATTACCCCTAGCCTACGTTGGCCCCTCTGGTTTGAAAATCCTGCTATTAGACTCACCCAACTGGCTGAAATAATGGCCCTCTTACTCACTCAGCCCTTGCCTAGGCGCGACAAAAGTTGATGCCGGGCTGACCGAGAAAATCACCCAAACTTGTGATATTCTCAAAACAGCTGAAGGGGAGTAGCTTTGCGATTCCTGTTCCGATGCCCAAGTCAACACACTGGCGATGAGCCTGGTTTGGGCAGCAAGCGTAAGTTTTAATTAAACATCTTGAGCGTTTGTTAGCGAGACCTTCACTGAGTCCACAGTTTAGTGGGCTTGGTGGGGTTTGCTTAGATGCTCGCCATGCTCACTCAACTACTTACCTCTGGAGAGAGCATGATGATATTGACTGGATTTACCGCCGGGTTACTGCTGATTACCCTATCTGAGCTAGGGGATAAAACATTTTTTATTGGGGCACTCTTGGCAATGCGCCATTCGCGGCGCTGGGTATTTATCGGCGTAACCGCCGCTCTATTTGCAATGACGGTGCTGTCTGTACTGGTCGGCCAAGTGGCAGCGCTATTGCCCATGCATTTGGTGAAGCAGGCCGCCGCCATCTTATTTATTGGCTTTGGCATCAAGCTGCTGTACGATGCAGCCGTTATGTCTGGGAAAGGAGATATGGGCGATGAGCAAGCAGCCGCCTGCGATGCCATCCGCCAAACCGGGCATAAACCCTGGAGGATGCTAAGCCAAGCCATTGCTCTAAGAGCCTTTACGCTGACGCTGGTAGCTGAATGGGGCGATCGCACTCAGCTTGCAACTATTACCCTGGCTATCAGCCACCATCCGCTGGGAGTGACCTTAGGAGCAGTGATGGGCCACGCGATCTGCACTGCGATCGCTGTTGTTTGCGGCAAGCTAATCGCTGGAAAAATTCCAGAGCGGGGGCTGACGGCCATCAGCGGCGCACTGTTTTTGCTGTTTGGCGCGATCGCTGCTGCAGAACTACCCGCTAGCAACGGATAATCCCGCCTTGCCAGAATATAATTAAAAGCTATTTACAACCGTTCAGCCGCCAGCGGCCCTTTTGGTGAACCCCTATGCTGACCCAAGAATCGTTAACAGACTGTCGGTTTTGCTCAGAAGTCTCCCAGGCGAATGGCGAAGACCCCATCGGTACAGCGGGAACCGCTGACCACTGGCTGCTGATAGAGATGCCTCAACCTTGGACAGAAAAAATGTTCCAAGAAGACCCCCGGATCAAATCGCTAATTGAGCTATTTAAGCAACTGTTTATGAAAAAGGGGATTATGCTGCGCCCGGTGCTAATTGTGCCAGACAAAGCCTATTCCCAGCCGGGGCAGACGCGAATCATTTACTATCGGCGTCCCCAGCAGCAGTTCGCTCAATATCAAAAACAAGAGTTTCGGGTACCAGAGGCAAACTTTCCCAGACTGGCGACGGCAATTATGAAAAACCTGATGGGCCAGACCAATGAGCTAGAAACGTTCCAGGGCGATCGCTATGACACGAGCCATATTCGAGAGATCTTAGTGTGCACCCACGGCAACGTAGATGCAGCGTGCGCCCGCTTTGGGTTTCCCATCTATAAGCGGCTAAAAGCAGATTATGCGGACCGTTCGGGCGGAAGGCTGCGGGTGTGGCGCTGCAGCCACTTTGGGGGTCATAAATTTGCACCGACGCTGATTGACTTGCCCAGCGGCCGCCTTTGGGGCCATCTAGAACCTGGCGCCCTGGATTTGCTAATGACCCAAGGTGGAGATGTCTCCGGGCTGCGATCGCACTATCGCGGCTGGGCTGGGTTAAGCAAATTTGAGCAGATTGCCGAGCGTGAAATTTGGATGCAGGAAGGCTGGCCTTGGCTGGGCCTGCACAAAACAGGTACTACCACTCGTAAAGGCTTAACCGGGCTTAAGCGATATCTGTATCCGCTGCTGCGATGGATACCGCTAAAGCGGGTTCAGTTTCTCCTAGAGCAGTGGACTCGTAACGCAACTTGGGCTGAGGTACAGATTCACTTTTCTAGCGTAGATCAGACAGTTTTGGGCGTTTATCATGCTCGTGTAGAAGAATCTGAACCCGTCCTAACAGCCGCAAAATCTCCTAAACTGGGCGAACAAATTGTGATTCAGGCTGTTCCCCAGTACCGAGTGAGCCGTTTGGTAAAGCGTTAGCGAATTCGTCTGTGACCCCATCGATGAATCTGGCATTAATGATCATGCTATCGACCTCCAGCCGATGGTGAATTTCTACACGGCAGCACACCTTGTCGTTATTTTGATCGTCTACGATAGGTTTCTTCTTGGGAGAGTCGCCTGGCGCTGGTCAATAAATACCAGGTGATTAGCAGGCCAATCCCTAACTCAATTAGCGCAATCATCTGTAGCCCTGTGAACAAACTCCCCAAAAAGGCCAGCACAACATAGGCCATACTGGCAATAATCACATTTTCAACAATTTTGGGAGACTCGGCCAATAGTTTACGAAGTCTAATGCCGATGTACAGATAAGCTGCTGAGAAGGCAAGATCAACTACGCTAATCAGCAATAGAGGTAGGGTCACTTCCGATTCAGAAGCAATGACAATCGTGCCAGCAATACCAAAAATAGCGACAACGATTAGATAAACCTTAAGTGAACCAATTGATTCTTTCATAGGATATAAATCTTTCAAGCTTTTGCTAAGACTAATAAAAAGCGCTCAACCAGACTAATCTTTCCCTGTCTGGTCAGTGAAGCTGCAGATAGTTACTTAATCAGATTGATCTAATGCGTATTTTGTTGATGCTGTTGTGTTTTGTGATTGCTGTCTTTTTAGGTATTATCAGTGTACTTATTATCGGCAATATCACGTTTGTCAGTTTAGTTAATCTAGCCGTTAAGACTGGACATTATGCTATCGACCCGTTTGCGGGTCCAGAAAACTATGGTGCAAGCTTCGCTATTGTACTCGGATCAATTCTATACTTCTTAACCGGATTGCTGGCCGGCGCGATCGCAGGCTGGCAAATCTACCGGCTGCGCCAGTCATTTATGCCTGTCTTCCATCTTCCGGCCTTAGCATGGCTAGGGCTCAACGCTGGACTCACCTATTTAGCGGCTGGCCTTTTATCTGGAACCGCCGCTGCGATATTTCTTTACTCTGGCAGTACGGTGGCTGGGAGCGCAAGTATCACCTATCAGATCAGAGTATTTTCAATCGTTTTGGTGGCGATCGCCTGTTTAAGCTTTAACTTTGTGTTGCCGTCTCTATTGGCTGAATAATACTGAATAAGCTGACCCTCGATTCCCATATAAAGCAGCTTTTTGGCTGGGATGAGCAACGGATTAACATTCAATATAAAAATATTAATTACTGGCTTTGAGCCTAACGATAACGGTCTCAATGCATCGGAAATTTTAGTTTTATCGCTGCAGGATAAGCTCCCTGACGTGCTAAGCGGCTGTCCACACACTCTTAACTTTAAAATTATGCCGGGAGATACTGAGCGGCTAGGGTCAACCATAGACGATGTGCTTAAAATCGACTCCCCAGACATCTGAATGGCAGAAGGTGCTGTCCGCTAGCTCAGCCGAGTAGGCAAGATTAACACGGGTCGAGGCGGCTTGGGCCAATTTGAGCGGCGATCGCTAGCAACAGCGCAGCAAAATCAGTTAGTTTCACTCGACGCGATAACTCCGATATGATCAACTGCGATGGGATAAGGGGCTTTAGAGGGTATGGCGACAGATAGCGATCGCAAGGCGCAGTTTAACGAGGCGTACCGTAACCTAAACCTGTTTCCGCTAGTGGAAGCTGATGAGATCGAAAAATTCCGGGTCGCCTATGCGGGGCTTACTTTAGGAACCTTAGAGACAGATATCCTAGCGTCAACAGTCGGTGACAAGCTTATTTTCACAGGACACCGAGGTTGCGGTAAATCGACTTTGTTGAATG
>JBCDFX010000316.1:0-5186 GCA_039177155.1 Cyanobacteria bacterium P01_H01_bin.119 | reverse complement strand
GTTTGGGGTCGCTGCGCTGCTGGCCTAGAATTTTTTATGACTTATATCAGATAGCTCACCGTGCCTTGGGCGCGTCATCAATTAAAACCAGAATGCTTCCGCTGTAAGCACTACCGCGCCCGCCCCGCATAAAAAACTAGGAGCTGAAATACCTTCCGCATAAAGACTTGACCGCTAAATGATGACAGCTCCTAGTATCGCTGGAGCATCTGATATAAGAGCAATCTGACTTATACCCGTCCGAACCTTTCAGCGGATTGCGGGACCGGGCAACTGACTGGCCAGATCGATGGGCGACAGGGGAGTTAGCAAACTGTCCTGACCTCCGCGATCGCAGCAGTAAAGCTAAATAAAAATAAGCTGACTGATAATCATTGTTTAAAGTTGGGGCAGCGGGTTTGATGTCGTTGCCTCAGTTAGCTACCCTGAACGGATTAGGCATTTAGGTCAAGCTAGTCCGTATGAGAATTATCAGCCGGGCATCTGATTTAGCATAATGGACGGTAAATGAGTCCGGCCTAAAGCAAGGCCGTCGCCTAGCCAATACCTCTGTGATTTTAGATTTAAAACTGTTTATATTTAACTTTTCGATGCTGTGGTAGTGACCCAATCCGGCCCATATTTAATTTTACAAACCGAATCAGGTAGCCGGCATTTATCTCTGGTTGGAAGTAACTGCTGGACAATTGGTCGCAGCGATGACAACAATTTTGTCCTGCCCGATCGCTGGATTTCTCGCAATCACGCCATGCTGCAGTGCATGGAAACGGGAGAATTTTACCTAATTGATCTGGGCAGCCGGAACGGCTCTTTTGTAAATGGTCGTCGGGTTAGCGTTCCGGTCACGCTGCATAACGGCGATGCCCTTACCTTTGGGCAAACAGAGCTTTCGTTTTACTGCCCGGTGCCCGACACGTCAGCTATGCCGGGTTCGCCTCAAAACGACAGTGATTCCCAAGACTTTACCGCGACCGCAACCCTCCACGTGCGCCGATTGATATCGGTGATGGTTGTCGATATTCGCGATTTTACGGTCATGACCCGTCAACTCGACGAAAAAGTTCTGTCAGAAGCCATCGGGACCTGGTTCAGACGGGCGGGCGAAATTATTGGCAAATATGGAAGCTGGGTCGATAAGTATATTGGAGATGCTGTAATGGCCGTCTGGATTCACGGCACCCAGGGCGTTAACCATGAAGAGATGCTGCAAATCGCCCGGGCAATGAGCGCCCTGCATCAGATGACTAGCGAACTCCATAAGCGCTATCCGTTACCTTTTCCGGTCAGAATTGGGGCCGGGCTCAATACAGGCTTTGCCATTGTGGGCAATACCGGCAGCGGCGATCGCCCAGACTACACTGCTTTAGGAGATACTGTAAATGCCGCTTTCCGGTTTGAATCTTCTACTAAACAACTGGGGTTAGACCTAGCCATGGGAGAAACCACCTATCAATATTTACAAACCCTGGGCGCTAACGAACAAATTTTTAAGCGCTATACCGTCACCATGAAGGGGTATGAAACTCCCATTGAGGCCCACGCTGGAACCTTCTCTGATCTCAATCGTTTTCTAAAGCTGCATCAGTTCGAGCCTTAGCTGCAATATTAAGCCGATTGAATGCGGAGGTTGAGTATCAGGGTTGAATACGGGGAGCGCAGTGAAATGGTAGTCTCTTATTGAATGCTGTGTCAGGTGGTTTAAGCATTGAGATGGGGGCTTGGCGGAGCTAAGGCCCTATATTGAGTCTGCTGAGAGTCAAAAGGTTAACTTGCACTCAGGCCGCCTGAGGGAATTGAAAGAGAGGGAAGGGGTTACATGAAACAGGTGTTTAGCGCGCTAGCGGCGTTGAGTATTTTTTTAAGCAGCTGGATAGGGATAAATGCTACTTCGCCAGCCTACGCGTTTGATTTAAGCTCTATTATCACTGGGCAGGCTGCTCCAGTACTGGCTGAGGAACTGCGCAATGTAGTTGATGACAAGCTGGCAACTGAGTATGGCTCAAAAATTGATCTAAACAACGCCAATGTATCTGCTTTTACCCGATATCGCGGACTCTATCCAACCATTGCCCGTAAAATCTTGGCCAATTCGCCCTACAAAAAAGTCGAAGACGTGTTGGAAGTTCCGTTTAGCGATCGCGAACTGTCGCTCGTCAAGGCAAACCTAGATAACTTTACGGTGACCGAGCCCGATCCGGCCCTGGTAGAAGGAGCCGATCGCTTTAATAACGGTGTTTACAAATAGGTAGTCACTGCATTTCAGCGTTGCAGGGTAGCTTTGGACGGGGTCAACTCCTGCTGTAGCTGAATATCGGCTAGCTGATTAAAGACCGGAACCGTTTTTCGCGACGCCAGTCCCAATGAGCCTGCGAAATAATACAAGGTAATCGTGAGCGCGATCGCGTGCAAAATTGCTGACAGCTGAAAGGATAGGGGCTTAGCCATTAGAACAAATTTTTGGGGGGCGCTTCAGTTATGGCACGCCAACATAGCTCAGCCTGTGATGTTTAAGCCGCCTTCAGCGTAATTTGGATCACATCTGGAGTTGTAAAGCTTAAGTAACGCCACAGCCATCATCGCAATCGGCCCAGAAAAGCAACGTCATACTACTCGTTAGCGCGGTCAGAGCAAGGCTGCCAGCCGATTGCTTATGGACTCAGCACCCCAAAGAAACTCTAGAAATACTCAGTGCTGCAAGCAATCTGATCAAAGCTAAAAAACTTGCTCGCCAAATTTAGCCTGCAATGATATAGTAATTTTGTACTACTGGGGACAAATGATCCCGTTCGGGTATTCCACTAGAGTAGGACATAAATACTATGACCGCAGCCACCAAACCCCCAACTTCTCGCCGTAAGCGGACAGCAAAAGCCTCAACTGCTTCTGGTTCAGCCAGTCCAACCGTTTTGGCGCTAGATGCTGGCAACTACGACCTAAAGTTCTTTAACGGCGTTGACCATCCCAAAGCCATTCGATCGGTCCGGTTTGAGCTACCCATGGGCCGCGACCCGGTGCGCTACTCCGAAGCCTCGCCCCTGATTGAACTTCCGGATGGGCGGCGGGTTCATTTTGGCACGCAAGCTTATAAATATCGCCGCCAGCAGCAAACCGTTGTTGAGAACAAAGTGGAGCTGGCAAAGCTCCACCTCTACGCCTGCGTTTCACCGCTCAACGGCCAGATCTTTGAATATCCTCTATCACTTTATGTCTCAACCCCCGATCCAGGGCGTCATGGAGAGCTGCTAAAAGCGCAGCTACTGGGCGTGCATCGCTTTAAGCGCAACGAACAAGACTACTGCATCACCGTCGATCAGGTGGCTGTGGTGCGCGAGGGGATGGGAGCCTACGAATACGCTAAGCACCAAGGGCATATCCCCGCAGAGGGCTACACCATTGTGGTTGATATCGGTGGCGGCACATGGTTAACCCGTCTAGTAGATGCCGAGGGAGACGTGATTGACGAAAACGTGCTGGATCGCGGCGGCACCTATGATTTAGCCGCATCCATTAGCTTCGATAAACGATTGACCGATGCGCTGGGCACATCTGCCGATCCCTGTTTGGTGATGGATGGCTTCCGCGATAACCACGAATATGCTGACACGGGCCTTTCCTGGACAGACTGGATTGACGAGCACCTCGACCCCTGGTTTAAGGGTATTTTTCAAACCGTCAAGGCCCAATACACGCCCTACATGGCCCGCGTCACTCAGTTTCTGGTGACCGGCGGCGGCTCCCACCTGATTGCCGACCGTCTGGCTGAGCGTCGCCTATTCACCGTAATGGGCGATCCCCAGTTTGCCAATGTTCGTGGGCTACAGTTGCTTTCATCAAACGATACCCAGCTATGCATGACAACAAAATAAGACTCAGTCGAGATGTTTTGGAGAAGGCCGAACTGATTGCCGCTGAGTGGGGCCTCAAAAATGCCCGGGCTGCTGTTGAAGCCGTTTTTCGACGGTACTGTGAAGATTACGGCTCCGGGCGAGACAGTCTTTTTCCAACGGTGACCCAGGCGATGACTCAGGCAGTGACTCAGGCTCCAATGTCTAAGCCAGTAGCAGTCAGCAGAAAACCTTCCTGTGAGGCACTAGATGCCTTAGATCAACTGCTGGCGCTCTGATACGAGCTCTAAAGTGCGAACTCCAAAGTGAAGAAAATGGGCGAAACGGGCCGCTGTGGACTACATAGCAGCTGAGCGGACGATTAGGATGAGGCTTCGAGTCAGATTGCTCTTATATCAACCACTCCAGCGATATTAGTACCGCTATGCGGAATTCAAAGTGCAAAATTGAAAATTCAAAATTAAGGTAAATCAGTCTTCTCAGCAGTCTGAATGGTAAGCATATTGCTGCCGTCAGGTACTAAGTGCGGTCAGTAATCTAAACAACTCTGTTCAGATTGTTCTTGTGCCTGTAGCTTTAGCGATACGGGGCGCGATCATCAATCTGACCGGCCCTATAGCCTGGATAAATTTGTTAGATCACCGTTGGATTAGCCGTTAGACACTGGGGGCTATGGCACAATAAAAAACAGTCGATTGTGTCTGAGGATTGAGAAACGCCTGTGAGTTCAGCTGTCGCTCCCCGTCGCGCCGTGTTTCCGTTTACGGCCGTTATCGGCCAGGAAGATATGAAACTGGCTTTGTTGCTCAATGTGATCGACCCGAAAGTGGGTGGGGTCATGATTATGGGCGATCGCGGCACGGGCAAATCTACCACCATTCGAGCCTTAGCAGACCTGCTGCCCGAAATTGACGTTGCAGCTGACGATCCGTTCAATCGCACACCGGATGATCCGGCTGTGCTGAGCGAGCGCGCTAACACTGTGCAGCTTGCTAAGAAAAAGGTGCCGATGATCGATTTGCCTCTGGGCGCGACTGAAGATCGAGTCTGCGGCACAATTGACATTGAAAAAGCTCTCTCAGAGGGGGTCAAAGCCTTTGAGCCTGGGCTTTTGGCAAAGGCTAATCGCGGCATTCTCTATGTAGATGAGGTCAATCTTTTAGACGATCACCTGGTGGATGTGCTGCTAGATTCTGCCGCCTCTGGCTGGAATACGGTAGAGCGGGAGGGGATCTCCATTCGTCATCCGGCCCAGTTTGTGCTGGTGGGCTCTGGCAACCCAGAAGAAGGGGAGCTAAGACCCCAACTTTTAGATCGATTTGGCATGCACGCTGAAATTCG
>JBCDFX010000315.1:0-5190 GCA_039177155.1 Cyanobacteria bacterium P01_H01_bin.119 | reverse complement strand
ATGTGGCAGCCTACAACAATCGCGGCAATGCCAAGGGCGGATCTGGAGACTGGGAGGCGGCCCTGGCAGACTATCGCCAGGCCATTGCGATCGCGCCTAACTTTGCTTTAGCCCGGGTCAATGCGGGGTTAGCCAAGTATCAGCTTGGGCAGGCCAAAGAGGCGCTGCGTACTTTTCGCAACCTGGTTCGCAAATATCGAGACTTTGCCGATGCCCGCGCTGCTTTAACCGCCGTGCTTTGGGTCAACGGTCAGCAAGGGGAAGCGGAGAGCAACTGGGTTTCAGTGATTGGGCTAGACAGCCGCTACCGCGACATAAACTGGGTCAAAACCGTGCGTCGCTGGCCGCCTGCCATGGTGAAGGCACTGGAGCAGTTTCTAAATCTGTCAGCGGGATCTGTTTAACTCATCAAACCGGCAAAGGCCAAACCGATGGGGCATCAAATAGAGTATTGAATCGATGATGATTGATTTTTTACTGGTGATGGGGCTGGGATTTCTCGGCAGTTTTGGTCACTGCGTCGGCATGTGTGGCCCCATTACCGTTGCGCTGGCTCTGGGGCACAACCGTGATACGCCGGGCGCATGGCGTCAGTTTTGGTTTCACACCTGGCTGAATTTGGGGCGAATTATGAGCTATGTGCTAGTGGGAGCCACCATAGGAGCACTCGGCTCGGTGCTGGTGGCGGGCGGTCAGGTAGCGGGAATTGGTAGCCCCCTGAGGCGCGCGATCGCGCTGATCAGCGGCGGTCTACTTATTTGGATGGGGTTAAGCCGGATTAATCCAGCAGGTTTACCGCGCCTGCCGCTGATGCATCCCCTGGCTGAGGCAAACGCTCACCTAAAGCTAAACCAAGCTATGGAGAAGCTAGCGGAGAGCGATCGCCCCTGGACACCGCTGCTGCTGGGCCTGGTGTGGGGACTTATTCCCTGCGGATTTCTCTATGCGGCTCAGATCAAGGCTGCTGCCACCGGAGAGACTTGGGCTGGGGGACTGACCATGCTGGCCTTTGGGCTAGGCACGTTGCCCACAATGCTGGGGGTAGGGGTATCGGCGGCTTGGCTAGGGCGCGATCGCCGCAGCCAACTGTTTCAGATGGGCGGCTGGCTAACGCTGCTGATGGGCATTTTGATGGTGACCCGCACGGGCCAAACCATGAGCGACTACACCGGGCACCTGTCTATTCTGTGTCTGATGCTGGCCCTAATTGCCCGTCCTCTGAGCCGGATTTGGGCCGGGCTGCTGCGATGCCGGCGTGCACTGGGGGTTGGCGCATTTATTTTTGCGATCGCCCACACCGCTCATATGCTCGAACATAGCTGGGGCTGGAACCTAGCAGCCCTAAATTTTATGGTGGCGCAGCATCGCTGGGGTGTGGTTGCGGGCATTGCTAGCCTTGCACTGATGCTGCCCCTAACCCTGACCAGCTTTAATGGGGCACAGCGCCGGCTGGGCAGCGCCTGGCGCCGGCTGCACCTGCTGAGTGTTCCTGCACTGCTACTGTGCAACCTACACTGTATACTAGTGGGCTCCCATTACTTCGGCAGGCTGCAGTTGGACTGGGGCTCACTGGGCCGGACGGTAGGGCTTTGCGCTATTGTCCTAGCTGTCTTTTTGCTGCGATCGCCCCAATTTTGGGCTTTGTTGACCCTCGAACGCTACTATGCATCGCCACATCGATCTTCTCAGCGCATCACCTCAACCCAGCCATCCTCCTCGGCAAAAGTGCCTTAGCTGGGCGCCCTGGCCGGGAACTGGGATTGGGGCAGCGGTTTTGCTATCGGGCTTGCCCGCCCAAGCCCATCAGGTCAAAACGACTGAAACCATTGGTGCAACCCTCCATATTGAACCCAACGATACCCCTCGGGCGGGAGAGTCCAGCCAGGCTTGGTTTGCGCTAACGCGCCAGGGCGGCGCAACGGTTCCCCTCGATCAGTGCGATTGTCAACTCGCTATTTATGACGGGTCTGTTGAACCAGAGACCGCCGAGGATCCCTTGCTGACCCCACAGCTAGTACCTACCTCTGCCGAGGGCTTTGTGGATATTCCCAGTGCTGAAATTGAGTTTCCGGCGGTGGGCAGCTATACGCTAGTACTCTCTGGAAAACCTACAGATGGAGATGCCTTTGGCGAATTTGAGCTTGCCTTTGAGGTGACCGTTGCCACAGGTCGTCGGGCCGAATCGCCCCAGCCTGAGCCAGAGGCCACGAACGCTGAACCAGCCGATCCAACCACCACCGCCGATGGGCCTCAGACTTCCGCTGAAGCGCCCGCCCAGGTTGATCCGGGGTTTCCCCTGCTTCAGTTTTCTCAAAACCAGTGGCAAAAGCCCGCCATCCTGGTTTTGCTGGTGCTTTTGGTTTTAAGCATTACCAGTGCATGGAGCATTTGGCAGCGATCGCGCTCTGTCAAGAAGTAGCCGAGCCTGCACCGCTGGGCGGATATCAACCACTCTAGGGATACTGGGTACTGCAATCTGACCAAAGCTATGGCTCAAGGGAAAGACTGTGGATATAGGTCTGGACTTGGCTTGGGCTTTTTTAAAGACAAAAGCCGAAGATTTGGATGGGGATCTGGATGTGGTCAAGGTATATTGAACAAACAATATTATTCAGACAGCCATGGCCGACGAACAAAATCCCAAAGAAACAACGCCAGCCAAATCTGACACGAGCGACACCAAGGCTGAAGCCGCCGAAACTAAGGCTGCCGATACTGAGGCTGCTGACAAAAAGACTACTGATACCAAGGCTGCCGACGCTAAAGCTGCTGATACTAAGGCTGCTGACACTAAGCCTGCCGACGCTAAAGCTGCTGATACCAAGGCTGCTGACACTAAGCCTGCCGACGCTAAAGCTGCTGACACTAAGGCTACTGACACTAAGGCTGCTGACAAAAAGCCTGCCGATACTAAGGCTGCTGACACTAAGCCTGCCAACGCTAAAGCAAAGTCTAGCTCTAGCGCCAAGTCTGGAGGCGCTGCCAAGAAGAAAGAAAAACCCAAAAAAATCGAGGATTTGCCGTTTCAAGAGTTTATTACCGAGCACTATTTGCCCGCAGTAGATAAATCGCTTAAAGAAAAAGGATTAGAAGATATTGATCTAACCTTTGAAAAGCGCAAACTAACGGTGCTCGGAGGCCAAGATGGAGACGAATGCTGGCACGTAACGGGGCACTGGCTCTCTGGGCAGCGTCAGTTTAATATTGCCTTTCTGGATGAAGATATTAAAGCCAGCAAAATCTTTTATCTGGCCGATGGCGGAGGCAATCCTAGCACTGTAGAGCAGTTTATGGGCGATGAGCGACGGGTCAACCTGGATTTGATGGTTTTATATATTACTCAGCGGCTAAACGGGCAGAAGTGGTTGACCCGTAATTGATACGGCGATACTGATACAGCCCCCAGAAGGCCAAATTAGCATCGACTTTCAGCATCTGCTTCCAGTCGGGTTCGGCCTGTATTAGCCAGCGGTACAGGCGATCGCGATCGCCCCCCGTAATAACTACCGTGCCGCAATAGCGCTGCTGCCAATCTTGGAGATAGCTGCAAAGCGCCGCTACTGTGCTGTACATAATTCCGCTTTGAATGGCGCTCACCGTATCCGATGCCCAGCGAGGCGGTAGCGATTCCGGCCAGTCAGGCACTTGGGGCAGGGCTGCGGTTGCCTGGCTTAGGGCAAGATTTTGCAACTGTAAGCCCGGCAAAATTGCTCCTCCCTCAAAAGCGCCCTGTTGACCCGCCGTCAATGTTAGGGCTGTTCCCCCATCAATCACCAGAACCGGATCACCATGCTGACTTAGCGCCCCCATCAGCGCCAGCCTGCGATCGAGACCAAGGGTTGTATAGCTGCCTGATAGAGAAATGCGATCGCGGTGAACAAACACTGCGTGGGGATAAGTGCGCCACAGCGCAGCCTGCTGGGGCACCACGGAGGCAATCCAAATATTAGGGTGACTGCTGGCGAGCAAGTCGCTCGCGCTAGCCAACTCGCCCAACGCCAAGCCAACTGCCCTTGGCAGGCCCAACTCTGTTTGAATCAGCCTATTGACATCAGAAGCCTGCAGGTGTGGGGTATTCCAAGTCTGACTGATGCGATCGCCAACAAACAGCACCCAGTGTAGGCGAGAGTTGCCAATTACAAGTCCTACCCAGCCTTCTGCTGATAGGGGCCCAGTGGGCTGGGCCACTGGGCTAATCATCTACAAGAGCATTTATGGAGCAGAGCTGCTTGAGGCCCATGATTCGGCGTTAAAGCTGAGCAATTAGAGCCATCATTTCAGGCAGTTCAAAAAAGTCTTCAGTGGCCATCAGCAACTGAGTTCCCCAAAGATTTTCATCTAAAAAGGCAATGTCGGCATAGCGGCTGTCACGCTCTAGGGCCTCTGTTCCCAAAGCAACGGCCTGGCTACGATCGCCCTGTCTAAAGAGCGCCACCGCGATCGCCAGGCGCGGTTCTGACTGTCCATCGCTCATCTCCAGGGCTTCTTGCCACTTGGCAATGGCCCCTTCCACATTGTTTTGCTCGTACATCACCAGCCCAATATTGTTCACCGCTGGCCAGAAGTCCTCTTGCTGATCGGCAGCTTTTTGATAGGTGGCGATCGCCTCTTCATAGCGATCTAGCTTGTAATAGGCATTGCCCAAGTCAAACAGTGCCCCCGGATTATCCGCCTCTGGCTCCAGCGCTAACCCTGACTCTAAAGAGTTTGCCGCTTTTAGATACTCTTCCTGACGAAAATAAACGGTCCCCAGGGCGAACAAAACTGGTGCGTTATCTGGGTCAAGGATTTTAGCCCGCTCTAAGGCCGCAGTAGCATCTTCAATCTCATTAGCCTGCAAATAAAGGCTGCCCAGCAGCCCCCATGCATTGGCATTGTCGGGCAAAAGCTGAGTCGCCAACTGCGCCCGCGACAGCGCTGCCCGCACCTGCTGAAACTGGGCCAGTTGGGCCGCATCACTGGCCAACTCCAACCCGGCCTGCTCAAGCTGTTCTTGATCAAGGGGCAAAGTATAGGGCAGCAGCGCCTGGGACAGCGCCGGTCGCTGAGCGCCAAAGACAGCCGCGACCAGCAGTAGAGAAAGCAGAGAGAAACGCTTCAGCACAGGATTGACACTTTTGATAAACGACGCAATTGCTTGAAGTCAGCTTAGCTTATCCCAACAGTTTTGCGTCAGTAAAGCGCCCGCTT
>JBCDFX010000314.1:0-5201 GCA_039177155.1 Cyanobacteria bacterium P01_H01_bin.119 | reverse complement strand
TCATTGGCTACGCGACTGCTGATTTGCGCCGCAAAATAGCCCACGACGGCGAGCGCGATCGCCATCTTGATCCAGGCTGTCCAGTTGACGGGTGACTGATTGGTTTTAACAAAATCGGGTTGACGACGCTGAGTTTGACGCTGACGGCCCATGGTGCCCCTCCGTGACGTTACTGATGTAATTTCACCATACGGTCAATATTGCCCGAAAAACTTAAAAATGTAATCCGGGTTGTTGAAAATCTTGGGTATTTCCTCGCTATAGCTTTGATCAGTAAGTTTCAATGGCCTTGGTTAAAACAGGACTGGGTGCTTTGCCCAGAGCATAGGCGGCGTGTTCGCTGTAGAGCCACTGGTGCACCTCAGCTAGGTTTTGTAAGCGCGATCGCAGGATTTTGACGCGGGCCAATCCAGCCGCTTCTTTGGCAACTCTGGCGGCAAGGGCATCGGCGGCAATGCCGTCATTGGCCGTTGAGATAAAGGTCAGCTGATAGGGAACATCCGGGCTGTCTAAGCCAAAAATCCACTCGAAAATGGCCTGGGTTCTAGCCCGATGGAACTCAGAGGTAATCACCAGTAAGCGATGCAGCCGCCGTATATCGGTGTGAATGATGCGGGCGAAAAATGCGTTGCCAATAGTGTCGTAGGAGCTAGCCTCAGTCAGAATGCGCTCAGCGGGGATGCCGCGATCGCACAGATATTCTCCTGCCACGACCGACTCCAGCAGCGGAAAGCCCTGAGCGTTTAACGGGGATGGCTTATGGGTTGACCCTGCACTCAGTGGAATAAAATATCGCGCTTGGGTATAGGAGAGGGCCTGCTCTAGCCGCCGCTGAGTCCACAGCGGTAGGGTGCCATCCGGGCAAAATCCGCCCCCCGGAATCAAAACGCCGTCAAACAGATTCATTTGGGTAAACTCATTTGGGCAAACCTAGGGACTGTCATCATTCAGCGGTCAAGTCTTTATGCGGAAGGTGTTTTCAGCCCCTAGTTTGTTATGCGGGGCGGGCGCGGTAATGCTTATACCGGAAACATTCTGGTTTTAATTGATGACGCGCCCTAGAAAAAACCTTTATGAAGCCAAGATAAAGCATCCCAGCGGTCTTCTCTAAAACTTTGAAGCACCCGTGAAATCACAGATGCATTAACCGTAACTTAACGTCTCAGTAGCGGCATTCCCCTAGTCTACTAATGCCTCTTTGCAGGCAGCAGCCGTTAGTCCAATCAGGGCAAGGCTGCAGGTCAGATTGGCGGCGACATCAGCCTTCTAGAGGTGCTGAGTGTCCCAGCCCTCTGGTCAGCATCATCCAACCGGCGTTTCATCCCCTCAGTTGACTCACTGCGCTCCATCGCACTTGCTGCGCCGGAGATATTGTGCTGCCAACCATCAGGGTGCTGCGCCGCTGTCCGCATCGTGTATTGCTTCTTTACCTTAATCACCTATGACATTCACTAAATTTTTAGGGCTAACGGTGCCCTCCGTCTTAATAGCTGGGGCGATCGCTAGCCCCGCTGCCGCCATTAGCCTCAAGCCCATCGGCCTATTTGGGGACCCTATCTTTGACGAAGGGGCTGCCGAAATTGCTGCCTATGATGACGTCAGTCAGCAGTTGTTTATCACCAATGCCGATGCCAACACCGTTGATGTTGTCAGCATTGTGGATCCATCCAATCCTTTGCTGGTGAAAAAGATTGAACTAGATCCCTTTGGGGGTGGCGTCAACAGCGTTGCCTTTAGCAACGGTATTCTTGCCGTTGCCGTTGAGAATGACAACGCCCAAGAGAACGGTACCGTAGCCCTGTTCAACGCGGCGGGGGATGATATCAAGCAGTTCACCGTCGGCGCCCTACCCGATATGCTCACCTTTACCCCCGATGGCAACAAGCTTTTGGTGGCTAACGAGGGCGAGCCTAGCGACGACTACACGGTTGATCCAGAGGGTTCAGTCAGCATTATTGACTTGCTCACTGACACAGTGAAAACGGCTGGGTTTACCCAGTTCAACAATGCCCTGCTGGATGACAGCATTCGAATCTTTGGCCCTGGCGCTACCGTCGCTCAAGATTTAGAGCCTGAGTACATTACGGTAACGCCAGACGGCAAAACCGCTTACGTCGCTCTGCAGGAAAACAATGCGCTGGGCATTCTCGATATTGAGCAGGGCATCTTTACAGACTTAGTGGGTCTGGGCTACAAAGACCACAGCTTGACGGGCAATGGCCTTGACGCCAGCGATCGCGACGATGCCATCAATATTACGACCTATCCAGTGCTGGGCATGTTTCAGCCCGATGCGATCGCCTCCTTTGAAGTCGATGACGAAGTGTATGTGATTACCGCCAACGAGGGCGACGCCCGGGAATATGAGTTTGAGAATGCTGCAGGCGAAGATGAGATCTCCTTTGCTGAAGAGGAGCGCGTCAAAGATCTCGATCTGGATCCCACAGCTTTTCCCAATGCTAATGAACTCCAGGAAGACGAGAATCTGGGCCGTTTGACAGTCACTACTACCCAAGGGGATGTAGATGGCGATGGCGACTTCGATCAGCTCTATGCCTTTGGGACTCGCTCCATCTCTATCTTTGACGATAAAGGCAACCTTGTTTGGGACAGCGGCGACGCCTTAGAGAAGATTACGGCTGACCTATTGCCCGAAGATGCGTTCAATTCTACCAATGACGAAGGCGACAGCTTTGACAGCCGCAGCGATGCCAAAGGGCCAGAGCCTGAGGGTGTGACCGTTGGGGTCGTAAACGGTCGCATTTATGCTTTTGTTGGGCTTGAGCGTGTTGGCGGCGTGGTTACCTACGATGTCACCGATCCGACGGCTCCAGTGTTTGTTGACTACGTCAATCCTCGTGACTTCAGCGTTGAATTCAATGAAGACAACCTGGAAGACTTTCCGCTGGCGGGGGATTTGGGTCCTGAAGGTCTGCTCTTTATCGACGGCGGCAGCAATACCACCGGTAGCCCTTTGGTCGTTGTGACTAATGAAATCAGCGGTACAACTCGAATTTACAAAGTTGAGGAGGACGCGGCTTCTGTGCCTGAGCCTGCCACGGCAGCAGGTCTAATGGCGATCGCGGCCCTGGGCTTACGCACTCTCCGCCGCCAGTCTACTCAGTAGCTGCTCTGTCCATTAATCTGGTTAAATGGCGCTGGCCAGGTTACGGCCGGCATAGCGCCTAATACTAATTCCCTAAGCTTGCGCTACATTTGGCTGACTTTTTCCCTCAGGGAGACGCGATGCGAACGACTCCGCGGTTCGGCTGAGCTCACCGTCGAAGCCTCAGCCAGCGTCCCCTGAGCGGAGTCAAAGGGGGATATGTGTAGTCCGATTTTATGGAATTGGTATAACCCATGGCAGTTGCAGGGGCGATTAGGACAAGGCTACAGGTCAAATTGCTTCTATGCCAATGACTTCAGTGACACTGGGCGTGACGAGCAATTTGACCAAAGTTTTTGACCAAAATTACAGAGGGCCAGCAGTTCTGCTGGCCCTCCCATAGCATTTCTTAGGATTTACGCAGTTGAATCCAATTTTGGCCCTTTGTTGCTCAAATATAAGGAAATTAGATTCAAAATTTCCCACAATCTTGGAAATACAGAGGTATTTTGCGTAAGTCCTATCTATTTTCAATCTGCATTTACTTTTCAACCTTAGGAACAATATCTGGGCGTTCCTTAGATTCCCAGCCGGCAGGACGCTTTGAGTTGTACCAGGCCACAGAGCCAAGCCCCACAGCAGCTAAAAATCCAACTAAAAACAGCAGACTGACCGAAACGGGAAAACCTGAGGTTTCAGCAGCTACGCCTAACAAAGCATTCATACGGTTTATCCTTAACTTCTTTCACTAAAAGGATAAATGTAGGTGCGGGCAGGCTTCATCCTGCCACGGGCATATTACGCTTTCCGCCGGAAGTCTACTATTTCAGAGATTCGAGCTTAACGTCTTTGAGCGTGGGGTTGACTATCGTACTAGGCCCGTTCGCAAGGCGCGAACAGCCGCTTGAGTGCGATCGCTAGCACTCAACTTATTGAGAATATTACACACATGGGTTTTGACCGTGCCTACGGTAATGTAGAGCCGCTCAGCGATCGCGGCATTGCTACAGCCGCTCACAATTAGCTCCAACACCTCTAACTCTCTTTCGGTTAAAGGATAGGTTTCAAGCACCTGCTCGTAATCTGCCTTGTTGTTGTCTCCAGCTAGCCCTTCTGACTGCAGGTCACGATTTGCCTGCTGAGTTTGAGCCTGCTTAAGTACAATCCGCGCGATCGCCGGGTCAATCCAAACATCGCCCCCGTGGGTGACTCGAATAGCCTCAATCAGCTTCTCAAGATCCACATCTTTTACGCTGTAGGAGTCTGCGCCCGCAGCGAAAGCCGCCATCACCGCGTCTTCGCTATCGTGCATGGTTAGCACCAAAATCTTCGTTGCGGGTTCTCTGGTGCTCGCTGTGCCGTTTTGATTCGCTTCAGCATCTTCTGGTTGCTTAAAGCGGCGAGTCAGCTCAATGCCGTCCATATCGGGTAGGCCAATATCTACCAGCGCAACATCAGGGCTAGCCGTCTGCAAAATTTCCAGCCCTTCCCTAGCGTTAGCGGCCTCACCAATCACCTCAAAATCATCTTGCTGTTGCAGAGCAGCTTTCAAACCCACGCGAGTCAATTCGTGGTCTTCTATCAATGCAATGCTAATTTTTCCCATGGATTATCCGTAGATTTAAGCGCTAATAATTGGGCCAACAGAAACTTAGAACGCTCAACACAAATTATTTATTATACTTTCGATATAAAGCACGCTCTAGCCATCCACCGTAAGATAGGTTCAGCAAAATAGCTGAAGCAAAATCACTAAGGCTCATTCCGTAACCGAAAAATAATTGCTTTACTGACAGCAACCTACTGACAATCTGACCGACTGCAGCTTTGCAGCGCCTCAGGCACAGGATCATATCCTCCAGGGTGGAGCGGATGGCACCGCAGCAGGCGTCTTAGGGCCAGTGCTGCGCCTTTTGCAGGGCCAAACCGTTCAATAGCAACTATTGCATACTGAGAGCAGGTCGGCTGAAAGCGGCAGGTTGGCGGAAACAGCGGTGAAACAAACCGACGGTAGCCGCTAATGATCCCAATTAATCCCGAGGCTATTATGCGACGCTCTCTCAAAGACATTGGCTTTCAACGTGATTTAAATTTC
>JBCDFX010000313.1:0-5227 GCA_039177155.1 Cyanobacteria bacterium P01_H01_bin.119 | reverse complement strand
CCTAATGGGAGAGGCGCAGTAGCCCAAAAGCCAACAGCGTCCGTATGGCTAACGTTTGGCGGCATTGCCCTGCTGCTGGGGCTAAAAAAGTAAAGCAGGCTGCTCTACAATGCCCTGCCCTTTGGAAATCGAGCTTTAGAGCAAATCGTCCATTAGCGCCATAACGTGTCTGGCACCATCAGAAATTTCGGGTGTAGCGGTTTGGGAGAGTTCCTTTTCCAAAATCCCTTTAAGCGCAATAAGCTTGAGGCTATTTTCCGCCAGCGTTTTAGCAATAGCTTCAGCCGCAGGCAAATATCCGATCGCGCCCAAGTCGGTCAGCACCGCTCGGCGGAGCTGCAAATCACTGTTGGAGAGCGCATCGATCAGGCGATCGCCGTATTGCCTAGCCTCCGCTGGATCTGCCGTCAACTGGTAAAGCGCCCGATCTGCTGCGTAGCGCACCCGCGGGACCGAATGATCGAGAAACGTCTGAATATCTGATTTGGCTTCGACTGCGCCCAAACCGCCCAGGGCTTCAATTAGAGCATCAAAGGGCTGCGTTAGCTGAGGGGGTTCGGGAGCCGGTTCAGTGCCTGCAATCTCCCCCCGCAGCAGGCTCAGCAGTTGATTAATGGCTGAGCCATCGCCCAAGCTCTCCAACGCTCTAGCTGCCGCTTCTCGGACATAAAAATCTGTGCAGCCAAGGGACGCTATCAAGGGATCAACCGCTGCCTGATGCCCTAGCTTTCCCAAGGCTCGCGCTGCATTCCGACGCAGGGGATACCCCCCCGCCTGGGTGCGATCGTCTTCATCTTTTAGAGCCTCAACCAAAACTTCAATTGCATTGTCCGTATCGATCCGAAACCGCCCCAGCCACCAAGCCGCATAAACCCGCAGTCCTAAATCCTCCCCTTGGAGATTTGCGATCGCAGTTTCAATCGTCAACTGCCCGTCACTTTGAGCTTCAGGTACGTCAGCCATCCAGCATCCTCAATCCTTTCAAAAACGCCTTTAACAGCACAAATCCCTGAAAGACAAACAACACATGAACTCAGCCAGTGCCGCGTATCTCTCAGGGATGGATGCTAAATCAAGCGAAAATAGCTGCCGCCGGGCTTAGCTGAGGGCGTTGATTGCGTAATCCAGATAGGAATTAGCTTCAACTGCGGGATCGCCAGACAAACCATGATTTGCCTTGATGTACTTCAACGCCTCAATGTACCAGCTGGGAGACAGCTCAAAAGTAGAGTTGATTTCAGCGATACCAGAGATCAAGTAGTCATCCATGGGGCCAGTACCACCCACAACCAGGCAGTAGGTCACCATGCGCAAGTAGTAGCCGATGTCACGAACGCACTTGTCCTTACCGCGCTGATCAGCGGCGTACTGAGGTCCCTGCATTTGAGTGGTGTAGGGAAACTTGTTATAAACTGCCTGAGCAGCACCAGATGCAAGGCTATCAGACTTCTCAGAAAGGCCCTTTGCCGCAGATAGGCTAGCGCTAGCTTGCTTAAATCGGCCAAACGCAGTTTGCATCTCAGTGGGAGACAGGTAGCGGCCTTGAGAATCAGCAGCCGCGACAGCTTCAGTTAGAGGGGTTTTCATTTGTTCACAATCTCCAAATAGGTATTTTGTTAACGGAAGCCAGCCCCAAAGATAAATCTAGAGCTGACTCCAAAATAGATAAGCGATTAAGCAACAGCCGCCGCAGCAGCGTCAAAGTAGCTGCCAATTTCAGAAGCTAGGCTGGAGCAGTCACCTTGAGTAATATTGGAAGGATCATTAACGATAGCCAAGGCAGCATCTTTCATCTTCTGAACGCCAGTCGCGACAGAAGCACCGGGAGTGCCCAATGCAACGTAGGTCTCCCGCAGACCATTCAGGCAGCGATCGTTAAGGACGCTAGCATCACCAGCGAAAATGGCGTAGGTGACATATCGTAAAATGATGTCCATGTCGCGCAGGCAAGCAGCCATACGACGGCTGGTATAGGCGTTTCCACCGGGCGCAATCAGCTGAGGTTGCTCAGCAAACAGCTCACGAGCAGCACTTGCAACAATAGAGGAAGCATTGCTGGTGATCCGGTTAACGGAATCCATCCGCTTATTGCCGTCAGAAACCATTGCGCTTAAAGCATCAATTTGATCGCCGCTGATGTAAGCACCGCGCGCGTCAGCCTGGGAGACTACCTTTGCAAAAGCGTCAAACATTGAACTTTATCTCCTTAAGAGTTCGAAGTATTTATCAGGTGTACTAAACAATCTGCGCTCAAGCCCCTCCGAAGAAAGCGCTTGCAAACGCTACAAAATCAAAGCCTATTAAGCACTCAATGGATCTTGTAACATCCTTTGGAGCAGAAAACTGAGAAGTCTTTACCTTTCTTAAAATTGAGAGCGATGCCTAATCTCTGGGGCTCCGTGGAGCGAGGCTAGACATCTTTTCTGCGTCTGTAATGTTTATACTATGTCGTTGAATCAGTTTTGTATTACGAATTGTCAACGACTCAACCATCCGCTGGACTCAAGGAGCTGGGAGGTGTCTGCGGGTTGATCGGGGTTTAGGCCAGCCTTTTGCCCTGAACGGCAGTGAGTTGGCCGCCAGATCTCTCTCAGATCTCTCTGGGGTCTCTGGCGGTAGATGAGAACACGCCAATCTAATTCCTGCTGTGTATACATATGTCTACTAAAAGTAAATATTAGTGAATTGTCTTAATAAGAATTAGCGGCTCTGATAGAAGATTGTTCGTAGTAAACCGAATAATTTTTCTAACAGAGTGGGTGGCTCGATAGAGTCTTGGCTTCTGAGCCGCCGAAGTTTATAGAGCCGACTAGTTGGGAGATAGACGGATTTACTGGTTGAGTTTGTGCCTTGGCACAAGCGTCGCAGTTAGCGCATTCATTTTTGCAATATTGTTTAACTTTCGCTGTTAATACAGGAGTATTTGAAATGACTATTGGATCAGCATCGAGATTGGGCATTGCCCCTTTTGATGAGACGCCTCCCGTGGAGTGGATGGCGGGCGGCTCTGAGCAAGATGCAGAAAACTATATTCGCACCGTCTACCGTCAGGTGTTGGGCAACACCTATGTAATGGAAAGTGAGCGGCTGACCACGCCGGAATCTCAGTTTCGGCAGGGGGCGCTCAGCGTCAGAGAGTTTGTTCGAGCCGTTGCAAAATCAGCCCTCTATCGCGATCGCTTTGTGGCTAACTGTCCCCGTCACCGGACTATTGAGGTGAATTTTAAGCATCTCTTGGGCCGTGCGCCTCGGGACTTAGCTGAGCTGCAGATGCATAGCGCCATTCTCGATGCTAAAGGGTTCGAGGCTGATATTGATTCTTATCTCGATAGTGAAGAGTATCTAGCTAACTTTGGCGACAATATCGTTCCTTACATTCGCGGTTACCGTTCTGAAGCCTGCGACAGCACAGTGCAGTTTACCCATACTTTTCAAATTGTGCGGGGTACGGCCAGCAGCAGTATTATGCGAGGCACCAAATCTGGCATTCAGCCCAAACTGACTAATTTAGTGATTCAAAACAGAGCTAAGCCTGTAGTTTCTCCCAACAGCGATGGAGCCGTTTTCAGCGCGCCAACCACTGCCGCCATTACCCGTCAGGGCGTTGGTGCTAGCGCCGACGGTAAGACCTATCGGATTGAAGCGACTAAATTTCGAGGCGGCAAGGTTCGGGCGGGCGGTGCCTCTAAGTTCCGCCGCGCTAATCAGGTGTTTTTTGTTCCTTACAACCAGCTTTCTGAAACCTACCAACGGATTCATCAGCAAGGCGGTGTGATTGCAAGCATTACGCCCGTGTAGGCGATCGTACCTGCCCGCTACTTGAGATTATTTGAGTAAATTGAAAGCTGCTAGCGCCGCTGATGAGGTTTTCCTCAGCGGCGCTAGCAGCTTTTTGAGCGTTGGTTTGATTGCTCACCGCAATAAGTATCGCTGGAGCCGCTGGCACGGAAGCATCTGACCTGCAGCTCTGCTCAAAGCTTTCCCCAGGCTGCCACCTATATAGGCTGCCGCTTAATCTGTAGACTGCCATTTAATAAAGTGTTTGATCTTTAAAGAATTTGAGCAAAGCCTCGGTTGTGGCTTCGGGCTGCTCTTCGGGCAGAAAGTGCCCGCAGGGAAGACTATGGCCTTGAACGTTGCGGGCGCGATCGCGCCAGGTTTGCAGCACGTTATAGTTTTGCTCCATTACTCCGTTTGCGCCCCACAGCACCAGTAGCGGACATTGAATCAGCTGATCAATATCGGCTTCGTGGTGGTCTAAATCAATGGTGACGGCAGCGCGATAGTCTTCACAGGTGGCATGAATCACCGCTGGATTACGAAAGCAGCGGCAGTATTCTGCGATCGCGGCGGCTGAAAAAGCGCTGCTGTCGGCGCTCCAGCGTGAGAGCTTAGCTTTCAGATAATAGTCGGGGTCGTGGCCAATCAAGGTCTCTGGAAATGGGGCAGGCTGCGCCAAAAAGAACCAGTGTTCATAGGCCGTTGCCAGGGCTTGATTCAGGGTTTTTAGGATCGTTCGACTGGGCACAATGTCGAGCACTGCCGCTTTGCTCACCCGCTGGGGATGATCGAGCAGCAGGCGGTGCAGTACCCGACCACCGCGATCGTGTCCCGCCACCATAAATTGATCAAAGCCCAGAGCCGTCATCACTTCGACCTGGTCTTGGGCGGTTTTGCGTTTGCTGTAGGTGCTGTGGTCGGGAGCGGTATCGGGTTTGCCGCTGTCGCCATAGCCTCGCAAGTCAGTACAAACCACGGTGAAATAACGGGCCAGCGCCGGAGCAACCCGGTGCCACATGATATGGGTCTGAGGGTAGCCGTGAAGCAAGAGCAGGGGCGGTCCGCTGCCGCCCATAACGGCATGAATCGTTGTGCCCTGCGTTTTAACGAAATGATGTTTAAAGGCTTCAAACATAGGGTCAATGCAGAATTCAGGAAAGCTTAGATGGCCACTATAGTTGTGAGTCAGATTGTGCGCTGCCCTCGGTATTGCGGAGTCATTCACACAGAAGCAATCTAAAGCTTTGGTCAGACCCGGTACTGCTGGAGTCAGGGATGCAGCAGCAATTTGGCTCACAACCCTAACCGAACCTTTCGGCGGATTGCCATATCATCGCGTATTTGAGGCATTTCAGCGCGATCGCGCCCGAATATCAAATCCGGCAGATTACTGAGGGCAGCGCTGAGTTTTCGGGTCGAAAATCGTGGAGGGCTAGGGAAAAATTCT
>JBCDFX010000312.1:0-5243 GCA_039177155.1 Cyanobacteria bacterium P01_H01_bin.119 | reverse complement strand
GGGTGCCTACTATATGATCAGCCGCTCTCTGGGAATTGAGACCGGCGGAGCCGTAGGGATTCCGCTGTATTTTGCCCAGGCGCTGTCGGTAGCGCTATACACCATCGGTTTCGCAGAAAGTCTGGTGGAGATTTTCCCAGGATTAAACCAAACGCTGGTGGCCCTGGTTACAACCGTACTGGTGACGCTGCTGGCGCTGAAGTCGGCGGATTTGGCCATTAAGGCCCAGTACGTGATTATGGCCGCGATCGCGCTCTCTCTAGTTTCCCTGGTACTAGGCAGCGTGATAGAGCCAACCCCTCTAGCTACTGTGGAAACTCCCGGCTCTATTGTGGGGCCAGCGATCGCGCCCGAAGTAGAAACCCCAGGCTCCGTAGGATTTTGGGCCGTGCTGGCGGTTTTTTTCCCGGCGGTCACCGGCATTATGTCCGGCGTCAATATGTCCGGCGATTTAAAAGATCCTCGCCGGGCGATTCCCGTTGGCACCCTAGCGGCCATTGGGGTCGGCTACCTGATTTATATGGGGATTCCCCTACTGCTTGAGGCCCGCGCCGATGCCAACCTATTGATCGCTGAACCGCTGCTGATGCGGCGTATGGCCCTTTGGGGCGGCGCTATTTTGCTAGGGGTTTGGGGCGCAACTCTCTCCAGCGCCCTAGGCAGTATTTTGGGGGCCCCCCGGGTGCTCCAGGCCCTAGCGCGCGACGGCATCTTACCCAAGCGGCTGCGCTGGTTGGGCAACGGCAATGGCCCTAACGACGAGCCCCGCTTGGGCACGCTGTTTAGCCTGGGGATTGCGCTGGCGGTGGTGTCGCTGGGGGATTTAAACCTGATTGCCCCGGTGCTAACCATGTTTTTTCTCACCACTTATATGGTGCTGAATGTGGCGGCAGGCATTGAGGGCTTTCTCCAGAGTCCGTCTTTTCGGCCAACGTTTCGCGTCCATTGGGCCATCTCTTTAATCGGTGCCATTGGCTGTCTGGCGGTGATGTTTTTGATTAACGCGGTGGCAACGGTGGCGGCGGCGCTGATTGTCGCTGGCATTTACCTCTGGCTAGAGCGGCGGGAGCTACAGAGTACCTGGGGTGACGTACGCCAGGGCATGTGGATGACGCTGATGCGAATGGGCCTCTACAACGTGCGCAAAACGCCCGATACCAAAAACTGGCGGCCCCATCTGCTGGTGTTTTCTGGCGCACCCACTAAGCGCTGGCGACTCATTGAGTTTGCGGCAGCCTTTACCCATAATCGTGGCTTAATTACCGTTGCCAGCGTGCTGCCCAGCGGTTCCCGCAGTTTGGCCCAGCAGGAGGGCATGGAAGCCACAATTCAGGAATACCTCTCTAAGCAGGGCATTCAGGCTATGGTGCGCCTGGTGACCGCGCCGGAAATTTACACCGGGGCGGAGATTTTGGTAGAAGCCTACGGGATCGGGCATCTGGTGCCCAACACAGTACTGCTAGGGGATACTGAAAACCCGGCCAGCCGCGATCGCTACTGCGCTCTAATCGCCAAATGTCACCAGGCCAAGCGCAACGTAATTATTCTGCGCAACCCCTCTGAACATTTGAATCCGCTTAGTTCCCTCAGCCCTCTGCGGATTGCCAAACGGCGCATTGACGTGTGGTGGGGCGGTTTACAGGACAACGGCGGACTGATGCTGATTTTGGCCTACTTGCTGCGCACCAGCTTTCAGTGGATGGGGTCGGAGGTGCGGCTGAAGCTGGTGGTGCCAAACCAAACCGCCGCCGATGCCGCCAAGGAAAATTTAGAGAATCTGGTGAAAGGTTTGCGCATTGGCGCAACCTCTCAGGTGATTGTGGCCGAGGGGCGCTCCTTCGATGAAATTTTGCAGTCCTCTTCTAAAAATGCCGATCTGGTTTTTCTCGGTTTGGCCAAGCCCCATGAGGGCTTTAGCGACTACTACACCAAGCTGCAGCAGCGGGTAGCCAACTTGCCGACAACGATTTTTGTGCTGGCCTCAGAAGAGCTGGCCTTCGCGGAGCTGCTGCAAAAAGAATGAAATCAATGCGTGGGAGTAACACTCGACTGATTTTACAAAAGCTCTCCAGCGCCATGTGGGGTTAGGCCGCACTCACTAACCCTAGAGATTTTCTTGGTTTAACGCCTATCGTGGCGATACACATCCATCTCGACCAGCCAGTGCCATAGTCAAATGACTTTAGGGCCTCAAGTCCCGTTGTTTGAAGGAACGAGTCCAGTTGGTTGGCGGTATATCCCCGATTGTGCCAGCGCAGAGCTAGGAGGATTTGCCCCAGTCCTTTGCGAGTCACCGAGCCAATCAAAGGGGCACCCGGTTTTAGAACGCGCACCATCTCAAGCAACGTTGCTATGGGGTCGGCCATATGCTCTAAAACATGGGCAAAGATGACCGCGTCGAAGGTTTCATCGGCAAAGGGCAAGCGCCTGATATCCCCAACTCGCAAATCAAGCGTCGAGCAGCGATTTTCCAGAATCCGTTGAGCGTGGGTCAACATGGGGTAAGAAATATCGACGCCAGAGACATGGGCTGGCTGATCAAGGCTGTCTAAAAGCGCCAGACTAAAGGCTCCTGTCCCCACTCCGCAATCCAGAATTCGAGACGTGTGGTCAAGATAACTTAAGCGATCGCGCACGGCCTGACTTTCAAACAGCAGCTGATAATCATGGAGTTGACCCAGACGGGCCAAATTATCCTGCCATTGAGGGGCAGAGGCATCGTAGCGCGATCGCAGGGTGTCAAGGCTGGGAGCGGTTCTCCAGCGGTGTGATGTGGGAATTTTGGTGTTTAATTGCATGGTGAAATCGACCCTCTGGTTACAGAGGGCTATACGCTTTAGGGATTTGATTGTTAGAAAGCTGTAGCTTTGGTCAGATGGCTCACCGCACCCAGTGTTGCTGGAGTCGTTGATACAGAAGCAATCTGACTTGCAACCCTGGCCGAACCTTTCGGCGCGTTGCTATATGGCTAGCCGAGAGTACGGCGTGGAATGCTCAAGTGATGCCGGGCCGCGCGATCGCCAACGGAGCCAACCTCAATACTTTGGGTATTGCAAGCTATAGCGCTGGCCAGCTTGCTTAATGCACCGAGTATCGCTGGGATACTGAGTCCACAAGCAAGCTGGCTCGCAGCCGCGTCCTAATCGGACTGGCGACTGCTATATCGAACCCGTTTACGAGCGACGCATCCTTAAAGACGTGATCTAGCGTCATATTCATGGTTGTTTATCCAGGCTTTTTGGCCACAATGAACACCGCTTTGTCCTGGCTCGGTTGCCATTGGTAATCCAGCTTGAACCCGGCATGGGTCAGGCTATCTGATAACGCTTGGGTGGTGAAGACGGCGACAAACGGGAAAAACCCGAGGAATCGGCCAATGGGCGCAATCAGCTTAAACCACAGGGTGTTTCCAAGACAGGCGGTACTGGTGGCAAAGATGCCACCGGGTTTGAGCATCTGGTAGATCCGAGCGATCGCGGCCTCCTTATCTTGCAGCAGGTGCAAAATGCTGAGAGCCAGCACTGCATCCAGGCTTTGATCAGGCACGTCGAGATCTTCAATGGTGGCCTGCTCAAAGGTGACGTTTTGGATGTGCTCAGCTTCGGCCTTGCCCTGAGCAATGGCAATCATGTTGGCCGAGAAATCAATGGCGCGGATGTGCTTCACATAGGGGGCGTGGAGGATGGCCGTTGATCCCGTACCACAGCCGATTTCCAGCACTTCCATGTCGGGTCGAAAGTAGTCACGGGTAACCGCCAGTTTTTTCTGATAAGCGGCTTCGTCGGCGATAGGCTGCTTTGAGTATTTCTGGGCAACCTTGTCCCAAAATTGGCTTGCTTGAGTCATGATTCAACTCCTGGGTAGTGCGGTGATGGTTTGGTAGAACTGGGTGATGTCTTGGCGCGATCGCAGATGATAAACCTGCTTGGTTGCCTTCGCTTGTTCGACATACTCTCGATATTTGGGCGTCAGTTTGCTATGGCACAACCGAACGGTACTGTACGAGTTCAGCGTCCCTTTTAACAGCGGGCTTCCCTCCGGCCAACCCGCGGGCAGCACCCAAGCCCCTTGCAGAAAGCGTTTAGTCACCCACCAGTAATGCAGCAGCACGGGCATATCGAGATAGACCAACGTGTCGGCTGTGGCCAAACGCGGCCATAGGGTATCTATCGAACCAAAGCCATCGACGATCCACTGGTCTTGCTGCAACAGCGCATCATGGGCTGCCTTGAACTCAGCATGGGGCACTTCGCTGCCACCAGCTTGATACTGGAGGGAATCGAGAGGCACCCAGGGGAGTCCGGTTATCTCCGCAAGGCGTTTGCTGAGGGTAGACTTCCCCCCGCCCGCATTGCCAAATACAGCAACTTTGTTCATAGCTAGTTCCTCATAGGAAGAGATAAATCTTGTTCTAATCGGAGCCTTAATTGTCGTTATAGAGGATGGCAGTCGCAGCCTTTTGAGGCTGATCTCGCTTAAAGTGAATTCGTTGGGCCGGGAAGTAGATGGTTTGATAGGCGGCGACCGTTTCTGCCGCAGAAAGTCCTTCTTGGGACCGAGCGATTGCTCTCTCCAGAGCCGTTTCAAAACTGCATTCAATCCAAAACGACAGATCATAGGTGGACTGAAATTGCCGCTTTAGCAAGTAAATGCCTTCTAGCAAAATGACATCAATGTCTTCAAACTGATAAATATGCTGGCGATACTCAGAGGCTGTTTCTTCAGCATAATCAGCCTTTAGGTAAATCGAGCGACGCTCTTGCAGCGGCAAGACCAGTTGAGCAAATAACGCCTCAAACCGAATGGCATGGTGATAGAACTGCTGGGCGGGTTGGGTAGCGCTAAAACGCTGATCGGGTAGATTCAGCCAGCCATCAATGTTAATCGTGGCAATATTCAGATTCTGCTGGGCCAGCAATTCTGACAGTTTGCGGGTAATGTAGCCCTTGCCGGAACCATCAATCCCAGAAATGGCAATCAAAAGCGCTTGGGTCATGGGCAACAGAGTCCGTTGGTGCACCACACAGTCAACGGCTTGGTTAAGCGTGATGGGTCTCATCTTTAATGTCCTGTAGGGCTAGAGGATCGCTTTAAGCACGGATTACGCCACCGCCATGCGGACCAAACCACGACGGATAGGGCGGCGAACTCCATGATTAGATGAAAGGTATCGTCCAGATCGGTGGTGCCAAAGGCCGGAACCAGTACCCCATAAAGCATGGCGACAATCATGTTGGTCCAGC
>JBCDFX010000311.1:0-5307 GCA_039177155.1 Cyanobacteria bacterium P01_H01_bin.119 | reverse complement strand
GTGGACGCTGCTGACGGTTGAGCAGTAGCGGGCTGGGGAGCTGGGGCCGGGCTCGGCATTGCCCCACCAGAGCTGGTCGATGCTGCCGGCAGCCGTGTTGCTGCCTCAGCAATTAGAACAGGGGCAGGAGCCGACTGCTTGCGCAGCGTCAGCTCAAAATCTGCGCTTTTTAGGGTGAGCTCTGCCACATCGCTTTGATTAAGGGCAGCCACCAAATCACGCAGTTCGCTAAAACTTAAGTTCACTGAAATCAACTCCTGGGGATGGGGCAACCGAGGGATGCCTAAACAGTAGATAGATAGCGCGCTAAGACTCTCTGCCGAGGTAAGTATCGTTGCGGGTGTCGATCTTGATTTTTTCGCCGATGGAGATAAATAGCGGCACCATCACCTGGGCACCCGTTTCGACAATGGCGGGCTTAGTGCCACCAGTTGCGGTATCCCCCTTTACGCCGGGATCGGTTTCGGTGACCTCAAGAGTGACAGAGTTAGGCAGTTCGACTTCCAGCACCTGCTCGTTCCAGCTGACGACGTTAACTTCCATCTCTTCTTTGAGGTATTTGACGCGATCGCCCACCTGCTCTGCGGAGAGTCGCACCTCTTCATAGGTCGCCATATCCATAAACACTAGGTCTTCTCCGTCCCGGTAAGTGTGCTGCATGGTAGCTTTTTCAATGACCGCTTGAGGCACCGTTTCTCCAGCCCGAAAAGTGCGCTCAACGACGCTACCAGATTGAACATTTTTTAATTTAGTACGGACAAATGCGGAGCCCTTACCGGGTTTGACATGCAAAAATTCCACCACACGCCAGACCGAACCGTCTAATTCGATGCTGACGCCGGTACGAAAATCATTGCTGGAAATCATGACTTTGTCTCATTTTGATGGAGAACAATGGGCACTTTATTTTACCCCTCGGTGGTGGTTTGAAAAGCCTCTTGAGCTCACTGGTGAAGCTTTTCAAAAGTCCGTATCCTTGCTCAAACCCAACTTCAAAGCAGACTCATTATTCAGACCCATCGCCTGATGAACCGCGCTATGGCAAGATCAACACTGATGGTTTTAATCTTCAATCTGTAGCTGCAGAGTCCACCCTGAGTTCACTCCGAGTCCATGGTTTTTATTCAATCTTTTTTGAAGGCGATCGCCCTAAGCACTGTTAGTCTGATGGTGTATTTGGGGTTAAGCTGCTTGCCCGGTGCCGAACTGGGCTACGCTTCGGCGACAGCCCTATTTAAGGCTCCAGGGGCTCCAGAGTCCGCTCCGCCTGAGATTTCAGGCATAGTTTCAGGCGCGATCTCAGATTCGAGATCAGATGCGATCTCAGGATCAGCGGTGGCTTATCTGCCCCCCGGCAATGCCATTACCAGCGGTCCGGCGTTACTGCGCTACAGCTTGCCCATCGACAATAAGGAAATTCGCAAGGTTCAAGCCGACATTGAAGACGTTGCAGAATGGCTACGCTCCAAACGGTGGCGACCGATTAAGCGAGATATTACCAAAGCCGAACGAGTACTTAGCCGAAGCCGCGACAAGATTTTGGCCGATGTGCCCGCGGCGCGCAAAGCCAGTGTCGAAACATTACTCGATCAGCTACAGCTCGGGCTACAGCCCCTGCGAGATGCGGCAGACGCCCGAGATAAAAACCAGATTTGGCTCCAGCGTCGATCGCTGCTGGATCTGATCACCGTGATTGAAGAGTCTATGGTGGACGGATTTCCTTTTGATATCCCCGATATCTACAGCGATTTGCCCCAGCTAAAGGGGCGAGCCAGCATCGAGTTTGAGACCTCCAAGGGAAGTTTTGTGGCCGTAATTGACGGCTACAATGCGCCAGTAACAGGGGGAAATTTTGTTGATTTAGTGGAGCGGGGCTTCTACGACGGCATGGACTTTATCCGGGCCGAAGATAACTACGTGCTGCAAACCGGGGATCCCGCAGGCCCAGAGGTTGGCTTTATTAACCCAGAGACAGAGACTTACCGGGCGGTTCCCCTAGAGATTAGGGTTGAGGGAGAGGAGCAGCCGGTTTATGGCGATACTCTAGAGTCCCTTGGCCGCTACCTCGAAAAACCAATATTGCCGTTTCAGGCATTTGGCACCCTGGGCATGGCCCGCCCAGAAAGCGATGTCAACGGCGGATCGTCTCAGTTCTTTTTCTTCCTGTTTGAGCCGGAGCTGACTCCAGCGGGGCTTAATCTATTGGACGGTCGCTACGCTGCCTTTGGCTACGTTGTAGACAATAAGGACGTGCTCGATGAGCTGGGTCAGGGAGACAAAATTATTAAAGCCCGTGTTCTTAAGGGCGAAGAGAATCTCGTTCTGCCTAGCTAATAATAATGTCTACGCCCCATCAGTCTGCTCAAACTGTTAAAGACTTGGGCGAATCCGGATTACTGACCCACTTAAAGCAGTACTGCCCGCCCGAAGCGCTGTCAGACGACGGTGCGCTATTGCTGCTAGCCCCTGGCAAGTCAGCTGTGGTTACAACCGATATGCTGGTGGACGGGGTTCACTTTAGCGATCGCACCACCTCTGCCTTTGATGTGGGCTGGCGGGCGACAGCGGCCAATCTCTCTGATTTAGCCGCTATGGGGGCAGAACCTATTGGCATTACCATTGCTCTGGGCCTGCCCGGCGAAACTCCCCTAGCCTGGGTCGATGATCTCTATCAAGGGGTGACGGCCTGCCTGCAGGCGTTTGGCGGCGTGATTCTGGGAGGAGATATCTGCCGCGCCCCCCAGCGCACTGTCTCAATTACGGCCACAGGTCAACTTTTTCCCATTAAAACCCTGCGGCGGGGAGGGGGACAGCCGGGCTACCGGCTGGTTACAACGGGCGTTCACGGTGCGGCTCGGGCCGGGTTAGAGATTTTGCTAAATCCTGACGCTGCTGCCGGTCTGCCCGCCGCTCGACAAATGCTGATTGAGAAGCATCAGCGCCCGCGGCCCCGATTCGACGTACTGCCTCAGCTTTGGGCCTGCTGCGCCCAGGCCGCTATCACCCCGGCAATCGCCGCTATGGACAGTAGCGATGGTTTAGCCGATGCGGTGGTGCAGCTCTGTCAGATGAGCGGCACAGGGGCAACCTTGCAGCGATCGCGACTGCCCATTCCTGAAGAACTCCATCGGTGGCGGCCCGATCAGAGCCCCAATCAGATCCTAGAGTGGACGCTCTATGGCGGAGAAGACTTTGAGCTGGTGCTGGCCATGCCGGATCAGCTGGCCACCGCTTTTGTCGAAGCGGTGGGTGCGCCTGCCTGCATTTTTGGGGAGATGACCCGCGATCGCGATATTTGGTTAATCGACGATATCAATGGCGCAGCGCCTGTGGCACTTTCCCAGGCGGCAGGATTTCAGCACTTTGGCTAAAACAGGCCATATAGCAGCCGAAGGTGACGATTAGGGCAAGGCTGTGAGTCAGATTGCTGTTATGTAAACCACTCCAGCAATTAGCTTTAGGATCGGTGATTCTAGACAAAAAATAATAGGGATGGACCAGCGGCCCATCCCCACATCGTTATTTGATTGACCCTACACTCAACCCCTAACACCTATACTGGCAGGGTTTAGTTCTTCCTCCTCATCCTCACTAACGCGTAAGCTGGGGAACAAGAAGTGATTTTCTTCCACGTACTGTGCGCCGAAAAGACCCTTTTCAGCCCAAAAATATCGATCAGTCGTGTGCTCATTCCGTTTAACCAGCAAAAGCGCTGGGGGAGCAATTCCCTCCGAATGAATAAAGTTACGAGCTGCCGTAACTGGTTTTTCGCTGCCGCTCTCAATACTATACTGAGGGACACATTCTAAAATGCGACGCCCTTCTAAGCGACGGCGGCTTTTGCGCTTACGTCTGCGTGCCAAATCGCCTACCTCCTATTGACAATTACATGCAAGATGTAATGGTAGTTACAAATTTCTAGACCCCGGTAGTATATCCGGTTGTATCAGGAAAATTCAACTTCTCTTAAATATTGGATATGACATCCTAATCTGTCAGAATGCTCAGTAACCGGAAGGCCTAGCGATCGCAAACCAGTCAACAGCGGAGGATAGCAGTTATAAAATTTAACTTTTGTGAACGTTCTCATCTTTGAGCGCCTTTTCCATGGCTATTAGTTCTGACTACGCTGCGCTTTGTCAGTCTCAAATTGGGGTTTTGACGCAAACCCTGGGAGCTGTTTCTGTCGTGGTCTATATGGCAAAGCACTGGACAGGCACCCAAAACCCTGAGCTGGTGCCAATTATGGTGTATCCCGATCAGGACTGGCAGCCAGCTGTTGGGCAGCTATCGGCAGATTTGCAATCAACAGATGCTCGAGAGTCTGATCGGGCTGGTGATCAAGACAGTCGCGCTCCAATCGAGGCGGCTGAGGTTTCAGGCCCTGCAGCGGGTTCAGAGTTGCCGCAGCCGCCTTCCCCATCTTCTCCTTCACAGTCCGATCGCCGCCTGGAGCGCTCTCAGTCTGCTCCAGATTCCGCCCTGGTTCGCTGGCAGGATGACGCTGCAACGGCTGGAGACGGCAGCAAACTGGTGATACCGTTAATTCACAACGGAGCCCTACTGGGGTTTTTGGCCACTACTCGGTTGGATCGACCCTGGAGCGATGTAGAACAGACCCAGGTGCAAAATATCGCCCAAACCCTAGCGATCGCCTGCTTTATGGATCAGCAAAATCGCTGGCTGCAGCGCAACCTGCACCAAAAGCAGCTCGTCTACAATCAGCAGTCCCAGGGCTTTCATGATTTGCTGCACCAGTTTCGCAATCCGCTGACGGCGCTGCGCACCTTTGGCAAGCTGCTGCTAAAGCGATCGCAGACAGAGACCGATGCCGCTAAAGCGCAAGATAATCAAAAGGTAGTGACCAGCATTGTAAGAGAAAGCGATCGCCTACAGTCTCTCCTGACCCAGTTTGATCAAACCCTAGCGGCGGGAGACAGCTACTGGCAAACTCATCCTACCGGATTGCCCGCTGCCCGCAGCAGTGAGCCGCAAACAGCCTCAGCCGATAGGGACGGCGGTGATGAAGCGCCCCAGAGGAAATGGGCAGCAGGCAGCGGTATTAAGGTACTGCCCGCTGCCCAGGAAGACTATGACGTGTTTGAACCCGCAGCTGTGGGTAACGACAGCGGCGACGGGCCAAATTCTACAGCGACTCCGCCATCTCCGCCGATAGATGCTCGCGCACTGTCTCCCACAGACAATTTTGGCCGCAGTGACCTTCGTAAGATTTGTTCTTTGGCAGATATCTTGCTGCCGTTATTAGACTCGACCCAAGCGATCGCCCAGGCCAAACCCATTGAGGTG
>JBCDFX010000310.1:0-5310 GCA_039177155.1 Cyanobacteria bacterium P01_H01_bin.119 | reverse complement strand
ATATGAGCGCCCCCTATCTGAGCTATATGGTTTACAACTTTGGCAGCCTATCGACTCTGATAGCGATGATTTGGCTGCCCTATCTGTGGTGGATGGGCGATCGCGCCGTTGAAGGCAAAGGGTGGCCCTGGCAACTCTCCCTTGGGTGGGCGCTACTGGCCTTTACCCACGTACCGTCCCTGCTGCTGGGAGTTGTGGTGTGGGTGCCCTACACCCTTTGGCGCTGCCGGCGGCGGCTCAAGCGGTTGCCATCAGTGTTGACCTGCATGGGGCTAGGGCTGGGGCTGGCCAGCATTTTCCTGGTGCCCGCTGTGATAGAAAATGCCTGGGTTGATGTAAACGCTATGGCAACCGTGGGCGGCGCAACCTTTTATGACCGCATGATTCGCTTCCATCACCTGTGGACAACGCGTATTAACTTCGACAGCCACTTAAACTGGGCCTATTTTTACCAACTGCTGGGCAGCGTCGCCTTGGCGCTTATTGCTCTGGCGCTTAGCTGGCGACAAGGGAAAGAACGCGCCACGGTGCTGCGCTGGCTGAGCCTGCTGCTGTTGCTGGCGATCGCAATGACCACCCTAACCTGGCCGCTGTGGCAGCTCAGCGCCACCCTACTAAGAGTGCAGAGTCCGACTCGGCTGCTGTCGTTTTTCTCGATGGCAGGCGGGGCACTGCTGAGTCTGGCGCTGGCCCAAAGCTGGCGGCCCCAGAGACGGTGGTGGATTCGAGTGGCGGTGACTGCCCTGGCTGTTGTGCTGTTGATGGGCAATCTGGCTTACGCCCATAAGTGGTCGCGGCGATCGCCCGCAATCCACAACCCAGGGCGGGCAGATATCAGCTACCTAGACGGCTTTAAGGAAGCGCTGTACAACCCATATCAAGATACGCTGCCCGATGTGCCAGAGTATCGCCCCTTAATTGACGGACAGCCTCCCCCGGCCCCTGAACCGGGCGAAGATAGGGTCTCGGTGCTCTCCGGTCAGGCAGCGGTGCAAATTCAGGCTTGGCGCAGCCAAAAGCGCGCGCTCCAGATAGAAGCCGCTACGCCAGCACAGATCAAAATTAGGACTTTTGCCTATCCGGCCTGGCAACTTCAGGTAAATAATCAGCCTCAGCCAATCGAGGTGCTAGAGGATGGCGCGATCGCCTTTGATCTGCCCGCAGGCACCCACTCGGCAACCCTTACCTTTGGCACCACCCGCGCCGTTTGGATCGGCAGCATTCTCAGCATGATCTGTGCGGCAATTTCGGCTGGCGCAATTGCGCTCAAAACCGTCTTTCATTGAGCCCATCTTTTCAGCTTGCTGTGTCAGGCTTTCGTGATTAGCTGATCACGCGCTCTAAAAATGCTCCAGTGATTTAAGGCCAGTCAGATTAAATGCGCGATTAGGCGGCTTCTAGCCAGTCGTAAATCTTTTCGAGCTGCTCCATGGTGACCAAACCGTACTGCCACAGAATCATCGGCAGCGGGCCTGGATCTTGCTCACAGTGCTTTAACGCAATCTCAATGGATGATGATGAAAGGGCTAATTCGTCCTGCAAAAACCGAATCAGTCTAGAAGAACGGGTTGGTTTCACGGTCTAACTTTTTCTCCAAGGGAACGACGCGCTGACACCCAACACACCATCGAACTGACTGAATTGCCGATATTTTAGCGGGTGAGCTAGCAAATAGAAAGCTTAAGTCCAGATAAATTAGCAAACATAGTGAATCGCTGTATAGGGTTGATCCCCCCATTTTTAAACTACTTTTAACGATTGGCGGCAAAATGGGCCAAAGCCTTCTATTCCACAGGCACAACCGTGATTACGTCTCCTTGGGATACCCCCAATTCATCAGCGCGGCCGCCCCGCAGCTCAATAACTTGATCAATTACCACATCGCGGGGGCCATAGGTGGGACAGGGATCGGCGACGCACGGCGGCACATCTGACGCGATCGCCTGCACCACACCATCACGCAGAAAGATCATATCCAAATCAATAAAGACATTTTTCATCCAAAACTGAACGGGCCGGGGAGTTTCAAACGGAAACAGCATGCCCCGATCATCTGCGAGCTCATCTCGAAACATTAGCCCCAGGGACTGCTCTTGCCGGGTGGTTGCCACCTCCAGTTGAATCAGCTCAGAGCCAATTTGAGCCTGGGCTGTAATCGGTAAGCTCTGGGCAAGGGCCGCAAGTTCTTCAGTCAAAATGGGTACCGCAGATGGTGACTCAGCTTGGGGTGACTCAGCTTGGGGTGACTCAGCTTGGGGTGACTCAGTTTGAACAGCCGTCTCAGCCTGACTGCGATCGCTATCGGCCTCTGGGCTCACCGCCGGACTCGAACAGCTAGTGCCCATCAGCAAGAGCGATAACCCCAGCCAGAGTGTTGGGCGCGAAATATGCATCAGAAAATAGCTTGGCAACATGGGAAATTTAAGCCCGGTGGCACTGCGTCTCACCTAGAATAGCTAACCCTAAATCGATTTGAACACCGCTTGACTTCAGCGAAATATCTAGATAATTCGACCGACTTAATGGGAATTCTAAAATTGACTTTTACAGCTTTAGTCAGGTTGCGCGCTCCACCCAGTGTCGCTGGAGTTGTAGGCACCGAGGCAATCTGACTTGCAACCCAGTCTGAAACTTTCAGTAGGTTGCCGTCTGCGTCGGCATTTACTTCGCATCTATCTCAGGAGACCACTATCCATGTGGATCAAGCCAGCCGTTTTTCTATCCTTAGCCAGCACCTTACTATTAAGTTGCGCCAACTCTACTTCCGAAACCGGAACATCCCCTGGCCCATCCGCCTCTGAAACATCTACTGCTACTGGCGCTACTGAAGATTTAATTTCGGTCAAGGCAGGACACTTAGTGGCTTTAGATATGGCGCCGCTATTTGTCGGGGTAGAATCAGGCTGTTTTGCCCAGCACGGCCTGGCAGTAGAGACGGTATTTTTCACCAATCCTGGTGACAACAATGCCGCGCTGGCCGGCGGCAGCATCGATTTCAGCACTAATCCCTTTACCCTGCCCTTTTTTGCCGCTAACAGCGGCGTGCCGATTAAAACTATCTCCGCTGCAGGAGGATGGGGCGTGATGCAGGTGATTATCAAAGACGATTACGGCGTCGGTTCCTTAGACGATTTAGCCACCTATGTCAGCGATGGGGGCGATCAGCTAAAAATTGCAACCCTACGCGGCGATACCCTAGAACTAATTTTGGTCGATGGCTTTGAGCAGGCCGGCCTATCCGTCGATGACTTTGAAATGGTCTACTTTGACGATCTGCTGGCAATGGTGGAGGCGTTTCGGTTGGGCGAAGTGGATATTTTGAGCCATATCAAGCCTTATACGACTCAGTTTGTTACCAGTGGCGAGGCGGTCGTGATCACCGACAACGCAGATGTCTGGACAGATAATACCCCCAACACCGTCGTCAGCGTTTTAGAAGAGACCCTAGAGAATCGCCCGGAAGTAGTAGAGGCTTATCTCAAAGGCTTGCAGTGTGCTGCCGCCATTATTAACGAAAATCCGGAAGAAGCGATCGCCTTCCTGGAAGGGGGCAACTACTATCGGGTAGAAGATAATGTATTGCTGACAGCCTTTGAGACTCAACCCTCGCCCATTACCTTCACGCCAGATTTAGAAGCAATCCAGGGTGTAGTGGATGCCATGGTGGAGTTGAAATATATTGAAGCCGATGTACCCGCTAGCGATATCTTTGATATCAAGATGATTCAAACCCTTGAACAGTAGACCTATCCGGTTAATAGCGTTATGGTCAATTCTTTTAAGTTCCATAAGCTTTGGCTTAGATGGCAGCATCCGCTGCTGGCGATTGGCTGTGGAGTATTGTCCTGTTCGCTGCTGATTATGACGTGGGAGTGGTTTGCCGCTGATTCGACCCGGCCGCTAACTCAAGTCTTGCCGCCCCCCTCTCAGTTTTTGCCCGTTCTGATTGACAATAATTTTCAGATCGGCCTTGGGTCTCAGTCCGCTAGCCTTTACTACTCTATTGTGATTACCCTAACGCGGGTAAGTTTGGGCATGGCGATCGCGTTTAGCGCGGCGCTGATATGCGGTTTACTGATTAGTCTATCCAAGTGGTCAGAGCTATTTATTCTCCCTGTGCTGAGTCTGATTGCGCCCATCGCACCCATTGCTTGGGTGCCGCTGGCCTTAGTTGTGTTTGGCATCAGCAACTGGACAGCGGTTTTTATTGTGTTTATGGGCGTGTTTTTTACCTTAACTATCGCGACAGTTGCCGAGATTAAGCGCATTCCTGAAAACTTGATTATCTCCGCCAAAAACTTAGGGGCCAGCAATTTTACCTGCTGGCGTATGGTGATTATTCCAGCCGTGCTGCCCGGTATATTTACCCTGCTGCGGCTAAATTTTATTGCCGCCTGGATGGCGGTGCTGGCAGCAGAAATGACCGGACTGCGAGACGGTCTGGGAGCAGTAGTGATGCTGGGGCGCAACCTATTTAACAGCAATCTGATTTTGCTGGGCATCTGCGTTATTGGCCTAACCGGGTTTGCCGTGGACCGGGCACTGCTGTGGATTCAGAAGCGATATTTTTGGTGGAAGGTTTAGGCCGATGCGGCGCATCAGAAATAGCATATTATCGTGCCAAGGCGTTTCCAAAAGCTTTGTGCAGCCGGGGAAAACGGTTACCGAAGTTCTCAATCGAATTGAGCTTGATATTCCTAAAGGGGGCTTTATCTCAATTTTAGGCATGTCAGGCTGCGGCAAGTCTACCTTACTGAAGCTGCTGGGCGGATTTGTTCAGCCCACCACAGGAGAGGTGCTGTTTCACGGCCATCCGCTTAGGGGCATTACGCCCAAAATCGGCATGGTGTTCCAGGAAAACAATCTGTTTCCGTGGCTGACGGTAGAGCAAAATATTGTCTTCGGATTTAAGGCTAAGGGCAAGTCGGCTCCGGTTTACCAGCAGCGGGTAAAAGACGTGATAGAAACTGTGGGCCTTAGCCATGCCAAAGATCGCTATCCCCACCAGCTTTCTGGCGGTATGAAGCAGCGAGTTGCGATCGCCCGCGCGATGGCCGTCGATCCAGAGGTGCTGCTGTTGGATGAACCTTTTTCAGCGCTGGATATTCAACTGCGGCGACGGCTGCAAACCTTTTTGCTCTCAGTTTGGGAAAATCTATCCACCACGATGGTGCTGGTCACCCACAATGTGGAGGAAGCTATTTTACTGGGCCAGTATTTGATTGTCCTAGGCGATCGCCCCGGCTTTATTATTCAGCGAGCAGACATTTCTGAAGATGCCTTCCGCGATCGCTATAGCCCCGACTTTAT